>JAYEHA010000039.1:0-5976 GCA_034659335.1 Bacillota bacterium | reverse complement strand
CTTTTGCATATCTTGAATAACTTTTAAATCAAAATCACTTTCAATGGTATTATCAGTATCATTTATTAATAATGTCTTTTCCAATTTAGCATTTATTGATAAAAAGAAATATTTACTAATATTTTTTAAACAATAAAACCCTTCATCATTATTATCTCCCGCTACAGCTATTATTACTCCAATTTTCTTTTTAAAATCATATTTATTATTTACTTTCATATTAAAAAATCTTTGACATCTATCTATCATAACTTTCATAATACTAGTCATAGAATTAAAATGTATTGGCGTTGCTAAAATCACTACATCTGCTTCTTCAATTAATCTATATAGTTTTACCATATCATCATTAAAAATACATGTATATCCTTCTTCATTACATTTATTACACCCTAAACAATGATTAATATTTAAATTTACTAAATTCACCCGTTTATAATCATCACTCTTATCAAAATCTTTAATTACCATGTTTAAAACTTTATTAGTATTTCCATTTAAATGAGGAGATCCAAATATAGTTAATACCCTCATTATTTTGAGTAAACTTCTGGTTTTAATGTAGCTATGAATGGTAAATTTCTATATTTTTCAGCATAGTCAATACCATATCCAACAATAAATTCATCTGGAATATCAAAGCCTTTGTATTTTACATCAACATCAACAGTTCTTCTATCTGGTTTATCTAATAATGTACACGCCTCAACAGAAATCGCATCTCTATTTCTAAAGTTTTTAATTAAGTAATTTAAAGTTAGTCCTGTATCTACTAAATCTTCAACTAAAATAAGATGCTTATTTTCAACACTTGAATCTACATCTTTTAAAAATTTTACTACTCCACTACTAACTGTTGAATGCCCATAACTTGATGCTGAAATAAAATCAATTTCTACGGGAATATTAATTGCTTTCATTAAATCACTCATAAACATATTCGCGCCTTTTAAAACACATATTAGCATTAAATCTTTTCCACGATAATCATTAGATATTTCTTTACCAATTTTTTTAACCATTAAATCAATTTCTTCTTTTGAATATAAGATTTCTTTAATATCATTATTCATAAAATTCTCCTTCTCTATGCAAGTTCTAACTTTCAACATTCCTTGGTCATGCAATTTTCTTATTTATTATAAAAAAGTTAATTTATCTCTTTATAGTAACAAATTATCACATTTTTTTATAAATTTAAAGTTATTTTAAAAAAAAACAGCATTTTCATGCTGTAATTTTATTATTATTATTATTATTATTATTATTATTTTTTTTTGCTATATGGCTTCCTCTTTAAATATCTTTTTTCATTTCTAAACCATATTACTGATCCTAAACCCATTCCAAATATAAAGAATAAAAACATTTGAAATCCTTTATTCATAACTAATGAATCTTCTGGTGGCAACTCCATAAAATTTTTCATAATCATTATTAATATAATATATATTACTCCTGAAAAAACTCCCCAACTTACTCCACCTTGAAAGAAAATATATCTAAAAAAACTTTTTTTTCTAGTTAATTCCCATTCTTTAATAAATTCATCCTCTGTTAATTGTATTTTTGCCATACTTTCCTCCATTATTAATATATTAAATTACTATATAGGATATACTACATCTTCTTCATTTAATAAACTTTCATCAATCTTTAATAACTTTGCTTCTCTATATTTAAAATAATCTAAAGCTGGTTTTGGGAATAATGTATATGATAATACATCTTCTTCGTCCATAATATATTTAGCTATTTCTTTTCTATTTTTATCTAATACAGGTTCTAATAAATCTGCTGGTCTACACGTAATAACTTCTTCATCACCAATAATCATTTTAATAAATTCCTTTTCAATTGGGATTGTTGGTTTTCCATACATACCTTTTACATATTGCTTAATCTCATTTGGAATCATTTTATATCGTTCACCCATCAGTACATTAAGAACTGCTTGCGTTCCAACAATTTGACTAGTTGGAGTTACTAAAGGCGGATAACCCAATTCCTTTCTTACCCTTGGGACTTCTTTTAATACTTCATTCAATTTTTCAATTGCGTTTTGTTGCTCTAATTGTGAAACTAAATTTGAAAGCATTCCACCCGGTATTTGATATATTAAAGTATTAATATTTACTCCCATTACTTTAGTGCTTAATAAACCGCTTTTCAAACTCTTTTCTCTTATTGGTATAAAATATTCAGCAATTTCATCTAAAATATCTAAATCTAAATCAGTATCATACTCAGTTCCCTCTAATGCAGCTACAAGAGATTCTGTTGGCGGTTGAGAAGTTCCTAATGAAAAAGGTGATATCGCAGTGTCAATAATATCCACTCCCGCTTCAATTGCCTTTATATAAGTCATACTCGCAAGTCCACTTGTTGCATGCGAATGTAATTCAAGTGGAATACTAATTTCTTTTTTAATTGCAGTAACTAATTTTTCAGCTTCATAAGGTTTTAATAACCCAGCCATATCTTTAATACAAATTGAATCTGCCCCTAAAGCTTCAATTTCTTTAGCTAATTTCACATATCTTTCAATAGTATGAACTGGCGAAGTTGTATAAGAAATACTTCCTTGTGCATGAGCTCCAGCTTCTTTTGTCACTTTTATTGCTAACTCTAAATTTCTTACATCATTTAATGCATCAAATATCCTAATAATATCTATACCATTTTCAACAGACTTTTTAATAAAAGCTACTACGACTTCATCCGGATAATTTCTATACCCTAAAATATTTTGACCACGAAGTAACATTTGTAATTTAGTATTTTTCACTTTTGATTTTATCTTTCTTAATCTTTCCCATGGACTTTCCTTTAAAAATCTTAATGATGCATCAAATGTAGCGCCACCCCACATTTCTAACGCATAATATCCAGCATTATCTAATTTTTCAATTATTGGTAACATTTCCTCTGTTGATAATCTTGTTGCTATTAAAGATTGATGTGCATCTCTTAGTATCGTTTCAGTTATTTTAACTCTCGCCATAATTATCTCCTCCCGTATTATTTCATTTTAACACTCATTATTTATTATGTACATATATTTTAAAAAATGATATCATAATGTTAACTAAACATTTTAATTATTATTACGATAAACTTTATTTTATTAAGTATATCTTCCTAAAGGAGGCGAATTGTTTATAATTATTATAAACAAAATTATGGATAATACAGATATTTTAATTTTAAAAGCATTACAAGAAAACGGAAGAATTTCAATGAAAGAATTAGGCAAAAAAGTAAATCTTACATCTCCCGCAGTAACAGAAAGAGTTAAAAAACTTGAAGAAAAAGACATTATTCAAGGATATAAGGCAATTATAAATCCAGAAAAACTAGGTTTAATTATTGAAACTTATACTAGTGTAGCCCTTCATCCATCAAAAATCAATTCATTTAAATCACTTGTACAAAGCGAAGAAGCAATCATGGAATGCCATCGAATAACAGGAAATGATAGCATGACTATTAGAATTTTAGCCAAAGATAGAATTGAATTAGAAATGTTACTTGAAAAAATTCAAAAATTAGGCACTACAAAATCTTCAATAATTCTATCAACAATACTTGAAAATAAAATCATTTTACCGAGGAGTGATGAAAATGAAAAATAAAATTATTATAATATTTTATTCTATTATTCTACTACTTTTATTAATCACACTTTATAATAAAGTAGCTACTAAAAATGTTACCCTTAATTTTTATACGCATAATTCTGAAATGGTCGATGAAATAATTGATGATTTTGAAAAAGAATATAGTAATATCAAAATTAAAAAACAAATTATTCCTCCTAATACTAATAGATTGGAATTTATTACTAACGCTTTAAATAACGATGACACTCAAATTGATATCATTGATACGGATATTGTTTGGGTTTATAATCTAGCAAAGAACGACTTAATAAGTCCACTAGATAACTATTTTTCTAATAAAGAATTAAACAATTTTTTATCTTCTTCAATAAACGGAAATATTATCGACAATCAAATTTATGGCATTCCATATCGTACCGATACAGGTATTTTATATTATAGAAAAGATTTGCTTAAAAAATATAATCAAAACGTTCCGAAAACTTTTGATGACTTAATAAAAACTTATAATCATATATCATCAAAAGAAGAAATTTATGGTTTTGGTGGTTCTTGGCAATCATATGAAGGTCTAACTTGCAATGCTTTAGAACTCTTATGGTCATTTGGCGGCGAAATAAATTTAAGTGACGAAGATATTAATAATCACACCATAATTAATACTAAAGATAACGAAAAAGCTTTTAAAGAAATTAAGAATTTAATAGATAAAAAAATTACTCATCCAAATATTTTAGAATTTTATAGTGGAGATTTAAGAGACGAATTTATTAAAGGTAATTTATTATTTATGAGAGACTGGCCAGCAGGATGGAATAAAATACAAAATGATGAATTATCAATTTTAAAAGATAAAGTAGGTATTAGCTATTTACCACTGGGAATAATTCATGGTAATAATTCTGGAACTTTAGGTGGATGGCAATTAACAATAGCAAAAAAATCAAAAAATCATTCTGAAAGTGCAAATTTCATTAAATTTTTTACAAATTATAATAATAGTAAAAAATTAATTCTTGAAAATTCATATTTACCAGCAAGGAAAAATTTATATTTTGATTCAGATGTAATCAATACAATGCCATTTATTAAAAGAAATATAGATTTATTTAATAACTCAAAACATAGACCTTTTATAAAAGAATATCCAGCTTTTAGTAAAATATTAATTGAAAATCTAACTTTATATCTAAAAAGTGAAATTACATTAAACAATTTTTTAGAAAATACTGAACAAAAACTTGCAGATATTATTAAATAAGCCACTCTTATGAGTGGCTTTACTTTTAATTCCCTTGTGCTTGAAGTGCAGTTATTGCAACTGTTCCAACAATATCATCTGCTGAACAACCTCTTGATAAATCATTTACTGGTTTTGCTAATCCTTGAGTAAATGGTCCAAATGCATTTGCTTTTGCTAATCTTTGAACTAATTTATATCCAATATTAGCAGCATCTAAATCAGGAAATACTAATACATTTGCTTTACCAGCAACAGAACTATTTGGAGCTTTTTTACTACCAATACTTGGTACTATAGCAGCATCTAATTGCATTTCACCATCTAATTTTAATTCTGGGTATAATTCTTTAGCTTTTTTAGTAGCTTCAATCATTTTATCAACATCTTCATGATTAGCACTACTTCTAGTAGAAAAAGATAACATCGCAACAATTGCTTCCTCATGAACTAATGATTCAAAAGTTACAGCAGAACTCTTTGAAATATGTGCTAATTGTTCAGCATTTGGGTTTGGATTTAATGCAACATCTGCAAATATAAATAATCCGTTAGTTCCATATTCACAATTTGGAACTTCCATTAAGAATGCAGAAGATACTACAGCAACACCCTCAGCAGTTCCTATAACTTGTAAAGCAGGTCTTAACATATTTGCAGTAGAATTTACAGCGCCACCTACCATTCCATCAGCATATCCTTGTTTTACAAGCATACATCCTAAATATAAAGGATTCATTAATAATTCTTTTGCCTCTTCTTTTGTTAATCCTTTTTTCTTTCTAATTTCAACTAACTTTTCAATATAATCATCTAGCTCAGAAAAAGTTTTTGGATCAATAAATTCTGCTCCATCTAAACTAAAATCCGAATTCTTAATTAATTCATTCTTATCACCTATTAAAATAACTTTAGCTAATTTTTCTTTTAATATTCTCTCAGTAGCCTCTTGAACTCTTGAATCACTACTCTCAGGCAATACTATTTTTTTTAATTCTTTCTTTGCTGACTCTTTCACGCTGTCTAAAAATTCCATAATCTCCTCCTAATTAATATACTGTATACATTATACCCTTATTAATATAATTTATAAAGCATATTAATAAATTATTT
>JAYEHA010000038.1:0-5987 GCA_034659335.1 Bacillota bacterium | reverse complement strand
TAATAACTTCTATATTTTCATCTTCAGTTATATAATAATTTTTTAATTTATTAATTACGCTTTCTGCTTCTATTTCCGTTTTTAGAAAAATTTTATTTTCACCATTAATTTCAATAGCATATACCGGCAACATAATAGCATCAATATCATCAACGCTTAAAAAATCTAAACCTAATTTATCAATATCAAGAGTAATATCAGCATTCTCTTTAATTTCATTATTTACTGCAATCACTTTTTCATCTTCCTGGACTTTTATCTCATCAATACTCAAATCTTTTTGTATTTTTGCGTCATTTCCAAAACTAAAACTTAAAATAATAATTGTAAAAAATGAAGCAAACAAAATAATAGATTTTTTTACCGTAAATTTTTCTTTGTTTTTATAAACAGGACTAACAAGCTTCGCAATTAGCCAAGCAATATAATCTGTTACTCTTTCTCTCATACAATCTCCCTTTTAACTTTTCTACTCTCTACATTTATAGAAATATTATATCATAAATCAAGTTACTATATAAAGAGATATCTTAAAATAATTTCACATATAAATTTATAAATGATATAATGAACAATATAATTTATAATTGGAGGTGGATAATGGGCGTTTTTAGACAAATTGCTAAACTAGATTTAGGCGAAATTGCCATAGAAAGTATTTTTATTAATGATTTTATGCCTATAGCAAACGGAACATTTGTTAAAGTCTATTTGATAGGATATAAATATGCTACTGATAATATAGACGTTACAAACCATACAATCTCTAAACATCTAAACATTCCATTAGAAGACGTAATAAATGCATGGAACTTTTGGAAAGAAAAAGGAATAATTAAAATTCATAATAAAAATAATGATCCATTGGATTTTGATATTGAATTTCTTTCTTTGCGACAACTATATATTGAAAATAATTTTCATCAAAAATCCGTAAACGTTACTGAAGAAATTAAATATACACGTAATACTGATGTTTTATTAGAAATGCAAGCTAATGATGCTATTAGAAAAATGTTTAGAAAACTTAATGAAATTATTCATAGAGAATTACAACCACCAGAAAAATTAAAAATTCTTAATTTAATCGAAAGGTACAATATGGATACACTTGTTATTATACAGGCATTTATCTACTCTGTTGAAAAGAAAAATAATAAAAATATTAATTATATTTCAGCAATAATTAGAAATTGGTATGACGAAGGAATAGTAACTTATAAAGATCTTGAAATACATTTCAATAAAAACTCTGAGCGATATAAATTTTACAATAGTATTTATAAAACTCTTGGTTATAATAAATTACTTGTTACTGCTGGCGATAAAGAATTAATTGATAAATGGATTGATAATTATAAACTCGATAATACTTTTATTTTAAAAATTGTAAAAGAAGCTACGAAAAAAACTTCAAACGTTAATATGAATTTTGTTGATGCAATTGTTACTACAGCCTATGAAAATGGATTTACAGATATTAGTGAATTAAATAAAAAAAATAAAGAAAATAAAGAAAAGTATAAAACAAAAAAAGCAAAGAAAAATAATGCTTTTCACAATTTTCAAACAAATACAAAAGAATATACGAATGATGAATTAGAAAAAAAATTAGGAATTAAGGAATAGTGATATATATGAAAAAACAAACTATTAATAAAATTTTAGTTGATTATCAAAAAAAATTAGATTATAAAAAATTACTGCTTAAAGAGAAAAAAGATGCTTTATATATAAAAATTCCAGAATTAATGGAAATAGAGAAAAAAATAAAAATACACTCTTTAAAAACAAACAAATTAATACTAAATAACTCAGATAATATTGAACAAGAAATCTTAAAATTAAAAACATTTATTGATGAATTAAAAAAAGAAAAAGCTTTTATTTTAACAGAAAATAATATTCGCCTTGATTATTTAACATTAAAATATGATTGCAACCTTTGCAAAGACACTGGTTTTTTACCATCTGGTAAAAAATGTAAATGTTTTAAACAAAAAATCATTAGTAGTTACTATGAAATGTCAAATCTTCAACATAAATTAGATGCTGAAAATTTTAAAAACTTTGATATTAATATATTTTCAAATAAAAAAATTGAAGGATATAAAAAAACTCAAAAAGAAAATATAACAGAAATACTTTCAAAAACAGAATCATTTGCTACATCATTTGAATCTTCAAAGCTAAAAAACTTATTATTTTACGGCCCAACCGGTCAAGGAAAAACATATTTATGTAACTGTATTGCAAATTCATTAATCAATAAAAGTTATTTAGTTATTTATCAAACTGCATTTAAATTAATAGAAATTATTGAAAATGCAAGATTCAATAAAAATAATTTTTCAAATCAAGACGAAAACTATCAAATGTTATTTAATTGTGATTTATTAATAATTGATGATTTAGGAACAGAATTTATTAATACATTTACTAACGTAGAAATTTTTAATATTATTAATACCAGATTATATCAAAATAAAAAAACAATAATTTCAACTAATTTATCACCGATTCAAATCAAAGAAAAATACTCAGACAGAATTTCATCTAGATTATTTGGAAACTATGAAATGTTAGCATTTTATGGCCCTGATTTAAGATGGGAAACTTAATATTTTATTAAAAAAAACCTACTTAAAAAATTTAAAGTAGGTTTTTTATTAAATTTTATTAAAATACTTCTTTTCTAATTATTGTCTGTTTTCTTTTTGGTCCAACAGATACAATACTAATTGGAAGTTTTGTTAATTCTTCAATTCTTCTAATATATATTTTTGCATTTTCTGGCAAATCATCATATTTTTCAACTTGAGTAATATCTTCATTCCATCCATCGAACTCTTCGTAAACAGGTTCACATTTAGACAAAATATTTAAACTAGCTGGATAATTAGTAATAATTTCTTCGCCATATTTATAACCTGTACAAATTTTAATTTTCCCAAATCCAGTTAATACATCGAGTAACATTAATGATATTGAAGTCATACCATTAATACGTTTTGAATAATTAACAATAACTGTATCTAACCAACCACATCTTCTTGGTCTTCCAGTAGTAGTTCCGAATTCATGACCTGCTTCTCTAATATCATTCCCTGTTTTATCAAACAATTCAGTTACAAATGGTCCTTTACCTACTCTTGTAGTATATGCCTTTACAATTCCTAATACCTCTTCAATTTTATTTGGTCCTATACCTGCACCAATTGTAAATCCGCCAGCAATAGGATGCGAAGAAGTAACATATGGATAAGTCCCCAGATCAACATCTAATAACGCACCTTGAGCTCCCTCAAATAAAACTTTTTTATTATTTTCAACTGCATCATATACAACTACAGTAGTATCAGTAACATATTTTTCAATTTTTTTTGCATATTCACTATATTCATTATATACTTCATCAAAATTAAGTGTTTCTCCTTGATAAACAGCCTTAATAATAATATTCTTATTTTCAATTTGTTTTTTTAATTTTTCTTTAAAAATTTTGTCATCTATAAAATCACATATTCTAATTCCAGTTCTTTCAACTTTATCCATATAACAAGGGCCAATACCTTTTTTAGTAGTTCCAATCTTATCTTTGCCCTTTTTTTCTTCTGATAATGCATCAATGATTTTATGATATGGCATTACTACATGTGCTCTTGAAGAAATTTTGATATTATCAACATTAATTCCTGCTTTAGTCAACGAATCAATTTCACCTAAAAACCCTTTAGGATCAAATACAACACCATTCCCAATAACATTTATTGTATCTTTATATAAAATTCCAGATGGTATTAAATGTAGTGCATACTTTTTATCCTCTACAACAACAGTATGACCGGCATTATTCCCGCCTTGTCCTCTAACAACAACATCCGCTTTTTTTGATAAATAATCAATAATTTTACCTTTGCCTTCATCTCCCCATTGAGATCCAACAATTACTAAAGTTGACATAATAACACCTCTTTCCAATTTTAAACAACAAAATAATAGTATCAGATAATTAATAATAAGTCAATGGAAAACGTACATTAAAATACAACATCAGTTTATAGTTCGTTATAAAATATCATATAATAATATTTCGTATAAATAACACCATCTTTATAAATCATTTCATTAAATTTCTTATATTCATCATCCACTAGTAAATATTCCTGTTCTTCGTATTCATCATAACTCTCTTTGTATTTTACAAATCCCACTTTCTCGTAACACTTTCTTGCTCTATAATTAAAATCTGCAACTCGTAAATAAATCGACTTCATTTTATATTTTGTAAAAACAATTTCTAAATATTTTTTTATTACTTCTGTTCCAATACCCTTATCTATATATGAAGGGTTTATAACTATCCCCATTTCAGCTCTTTTTATAAACCAATTAATATTTTTCAATGTAATATATCCAACAAATGTATTGTCATTATAGACAGAAAATATATACCTCCTTAACAATTTATTTTTAGCTTTATACCATAACCTACATTCTCTAACAGTCTTATATTCAAAGTTATAATGAAGCAATCTAATATCCCCATGTTTTTTAAAATCTTTAATTTTTATAACTTCTTTTTTTTCCATTCTTTTTACTTTAACCATAATTGCGCTGCTCATCTTCCCTACTTAAATCCGCAAATTTTGTATATTGACCTAACCAAGTTAATTCTATAGTTCCAGTTTCTCCATTTCTTTGTTTAGCAATAATCAATTCTCCAAGCCCTTTAGCTTCAGTTTCATTATTATAATATTCATCACGATATAAAAACATTACAATATCAGCATCTTGCTCAATGGCTCCAGAATCTCTCAAATCAGATAAAATTGGTCTATGATCTGCTCTTTGTTCAGGCGCTCTAGATAATTGAGACAAAGTCATAACAGGGCACTCCATCTCTCTAGCTAAAGCTTTAAGTCCCCTAGATATTGAAGAAATTTCTTGTTGTCTACTTTCATTAGTTTCACTACTACTCATTAATTGTAAATAATCAATCATAATTAAATCAATTCCATGTTCCATTTTAAGTCTTCTAGCTTTAGCACGAATTTCCATTAAATTAATTCCCGGTGTATCATCAATAAAAATACTTGCCTTGGCTAATTTAGCAGATGCTTTAGAAAGCGATATCCAATCATCTTCCGTTAAATTACCATCTCTAATATCACCTACTTTTATTAAAGCTTCTGTTGCTAACATTCTTTGAACTAATTGTTCTTTTGCCATCTCAAGGCTAAAAATTGCAACTGTTGCTCCTTCTAAAGCACTATTTTGACAAATATTAATTGCTAATGATGTCTTACCCATCGATGGCCTTGCAGCAACCAAAATTAAATCAGATTTTTGTAAACCTGATGTCTTTTCATCAATTTTAGCAAATCCAGTTGATAATCCAGTAATCGATCCTTTAGCTTCTGCTAAGGCTTCAATTTGATCATAAGTCGTTTCAAGAATTTCATTAATTGGAGAAAATCCCTGTCTATTCTTTTTCTGTGAAATATCAAAAATGCTTTTTTCCGCAAGCTCTAATAATATATCAGCATCTTCTGAATTATAACCTTTAGTTACAATTTCACTAGAAGATCTTATTAATCTTCTTAAAATTGCTTTTTCCTCAATTACTTTTGAATAACGATTTGCATTTGTAGTTAAAATGCCTGCATCCGTTAATTTAGAAATATAAGCTAATCCACCAACTTCATCTAATAAACCTAAAGTTTCTAATTTAGATTTTAATAATAATGTATCAATAGTTTCACTATTTTTATACATATTAATAATTGTTTGATAAAGAATCTTATGACTTTCTTTATAAAAATCATCTATTTTTAATAATTCAGATGCTGTTGTTACCGCTTCAATATCTAAAATCATTGCACCTAACAATGATTGTTCAACATCAATACTTTGAGGTAAACTTCTACCTATATTTTCCATATTTATCACCCTTCAAATCTTCTTAATCAATTATATCATGAAAC
>JAYEHA010000037.1:0-6017 GCA_034659335.1 Bacillota bacterium | reverse complement strand
AGACGAAAAACAGGATATTTTGATATAAGAGATTTACAAGGAAACAAAGTAAATAAAGGCTCAATAAGTTATAAGAAATTAAAATTATTAAAAAGAAGGGGAAGTGTGCTTGTGGAGAAACGTATAATATAGAACAATAATATACACGTTTCCTCTCACGACTGAAGTCGCGAGTATCCACGAGCTAAGTTCATGAAAGATGATTTAGAAGAAAGTTTTAAAAATTTGCAGGTTGATTATATAGCTTTATATCAATTTCATTTTGTAAGATATAAAGAAGATTTATATAAAATATTATCAGATGATGGAGCATACAAGGATCTTTTAGAAGCAAAAGAAGAAGGTAGAATTGGCTGTATTGGAATAACTGGACATAGTGCTGATGTAATGCTAGAGGCAATTAATACAGAAAAATTTGATACGCTTCAATTTCCTTTTAATATAATTGAAGATCAAGGTGTTCAATTGTTTAAGAGAGCTAAAGAGTTAAATATGGGTATAATTGTTATGAAGCCTATAGCTGGTGGAGCATTGGAAAAAGGTGAATTATCAATTAAATATATATTAAGTAAAGATTATATTGATGTTGTTATTCCTGGTATGGATTCAATAGATAATGTCGATAAAAATATTGAATGTGGAAATAATTTGAGCGAATTATCTAATAGTGAATTACATGAAATCGAAATAATTAAAGATAATCTTGGAAAAGAATTTTGTAGAAGATGTGGCTATTGTTTACCTTGCACAAAAGGAATAGATATTCCAACTCAATTTATTTTCGAATCTTATCTTAAAAGATATAAGTTGGCAGAGTGGGCTAAAGATAGGTATGAAAAGCTTGAGATTAAAGCCGATGCATGTATTGAATGTGGGGAATGTGAAATTAAATGTCCATATAATTTACCAATAATTGAAATGTTAAAAAAAGTAGATAAATCTTTTAATTAATTAAAGTTTAACATAGTTACCTTTTTGTGTATTTTGTTTGTTAATAAATATACCTAAAATGGAGAAGATTATTTAAATAAACCGATAAAAAACTTTTATATATGAACGTTTTTAGAGTTCGAAAGTGAACTGCTTTAGAAAAGTGAAAGGGGAAGGATGCCATATGGAAATAAAATACACATATCAATTTGAAAAACAAGGGTTTCAAGTAGATCAAGAAAATATAAGAGATAATTATATTTATCTAGATTTGGGTGGTTCATTGAATAAAAATATTTTTGATCATCATACTGATCGTTTAGATTTTTCCTCTTCTGCAGAGTTAGTTTATAATTTTCCTTATTTAATCGAGATTGACAAGACTAAAAATGTGAATTTTGTTGTACATCAATATCCAGATTTTGATGCTGTTTTATCTGTTTATTTAGTTAAATTTTATCTTGAAAATAACCAATTTAATTTAGGTGTTAATTACCTAGTTAATATGGGGAGAAAGGTAGACTCAGGAGAATTTGTGATTGATCGTAATAACTTAATTAACCCTGCAACAATTATGCGTATGATTAATGAGATTGATGAGTATTCGAATGAAAATAAATTAGAAAAAGGTTTGATATTATTAGAAATGGTTCATACTCAAATTAATGAGATATTACTTCAAAATGAAAACTCATATAATGATTTGACGAAGGTTATTGATTTATATAATTCATTTTTAATATCAACTCCACAAAAATTTGAAAAGGAGATTAATTTAGCTAAAGAAGATTATAAAAAATACTTAAAAGACAAAAAAGATGAAATTGCAGTGCCAGAAATGGTTAAATTATATAATCATGAGAAAGAAAAATATGAGTTAGTTGAAGGATTATTCTTTAGCAATGTACCAAGTTGCAAGTTGCATAAAGATTGGGCAAGAAGTGATCATGAAGCAAAAAATAAAGAAGGCTATGTTTTAACTTTTATTCCTCTAAAAGAAAGTACGATAGAACTCAGTGATACATATCTTTTTTATGCTTTAAAAGAAGAAGGAAAGTTTAGTGAATATAAGGATTATAAAGCATTTCAATCGAAATATTCTAAAGATGAAATAAAAAAAATGCTAAACTCTAAATCTCAATTCTTTTATAAGAAACTGAAAAATATTCTAAGGAAAAATAATTTGTTAAATGAAGAAATGTCAGAAAACAAGAATAAAAGATTTCAAATTATTGTTTCAGTGAAACCCAATAGTCCTTATACTTTAGAAGGCTTAGGAAAAGATCTTGAAATTCTGGAACAAAAAAAAGAGGAAAAATTATTTAAAAATAATGACTTAACAAAATATTTTAAAAGAGAGTATTTTAAAAACAAAAGATATGTAAATGCTCGTTTTAACGATAAATGGATTAAATCTGATGACCCTTGGTATGATGGAAGAAATCAATATTATACTATTGTTGACACGCCTCGACGTGGTACATACCTTACCTATGAAGAAGTAAAAAACACTTTTAAAAAATTAAATTATATTGATGTAAAGAGAAATGATATTAAAGTATTAATTCCAATAACATTTAATAACAAGAAGTATACATATGAGAAAAATTTTAAAAGAGATAAGAAAAATTGAGAAAAAAGGAAGTAATAAAATAGAGATAAAAAATGTTGATTTTGGGGATGCTGAATCAGAAGAAAATTTAGCAAAAAACGATAAAACTTCTAATATTGAGACTTTTATTAATCAAGAAGTAAAAAATAAATTTTTGCCAAGCATTCAGAAGTATATGCTTGAATCTGAAAGTGCCGAAAGAAATTTTTCGTATTATGGTCAAATTACTTTTGATAATTTTGAAGAAGATTTTTCAAAGACATTTTTAAAAATAATTAATTCGAAATTTGATATAAATATTACTAATAATGAAATGTCTCCACCGAATATTTATATTTTTAGATATGGTGTTGCATTTATAACTTTTGATTTTTCTTATAAAGAAGAAGATTCAAAAAGTATAGATTTCAATAAATTATTGTCTGTTAATAAAAAGCTAGGTAGTGAATTAAAAGATGAAGTAGAAAGTGCTTTAAAAGTTTTTACCGATGAATTGAATTTCACTTTTGATTTTTTAGAACCTGTATTTTATCAGTTCTTGGTTCTCGATAAGTATCGATTACTAGCGCATTCGAAAAATTCTATTATCTATAATTTAACTAATTTATTAGATAATTTTGATGTGGATTATGAGACGAGTATTATTCAGAGTTTAACGAATGAAATAAGTATTGAATTAAATAATGAAGTGTTTTATGGCTTTGGTAAGTTTGGTGGTTGTTTAATTGCTTCAGATAGTTTCTATGATTCAAATTCTAAAAATA
This sequence comes from Bacillota bacterium, assembly GCA_034659335.1. Classification (GTDB taxonomy): domain Bacteria; phylum Bacillota; class Clostridia; order Peptostreptococcales; family Acidaminobacteraceae; genus HSG29. The sequence continues at coordinate 2,711 of JAYEHA010000037.1, read as the reverse complement.
AGAATGTACCACCGCGAGAAGATTTTTTAGGAAGAGACTTTATTATTTTCTTGTTAACATTACACCAAAGAATTTTCCTTGTAAAATTTTCAGATAATATTGATTATGAAGACCCTTTTTATCTTGAAAAAATGCGAGCTAATTATATTGATTTTATGAAGTCTGGCTGGTTTAGTGAGATTCATAAAGAAGAAATAGCAAATAAAATATTTGAATCATGGAAAAATATATTTAAAACAGATGTTTTATATGAAGAGGTTCAAGAACAGCTTAATGGAGTAAATGATTATAGAAATAGTATTCTAGATAAGAAAATTAATCGCCTAACAATTTTATTTATTCCAATAACTTTAATTGGTGCTTTATTTGACTCATGTTTTATATATACTTTAGATAGTTCAAAAAATGCAGGAGAGATGGAGGCTTTTAATGGATTAATCCCAATAACTAAATTTGGATTATTAGGATTAATTTTATTTACAACTTTATTTGTTTCAGTAATCATAGGATATGACCGAATTAAGTTCTATTTTAAAAGACATTTTACAAAAAAATAAAAAAAATGAAGAAGATAAAGGTTAATATAAGACGGAAAGGATGTATTATTATAAAAATAATGGTCGAGAACAAGTGAAATATGACGAGCTTAATAGAAGTAAGTATCAGTAGAAGAGGAGTGAAATTATGAAGAAGTTGAAAGTAGATATCAATGTGGAAAATAGATTGCCTGTATTGTCAAGACTTTTAGAAAATGGCGATTATAATACGCTATTTAGAGAATCTTGTACATTATTAGAGGAAATATTAAGAAAAGCTTATAACGCGGTATTTACGGAAATTACTTTTGCTGAGAAGAAGAGATTAATGTCTATTGAAGAAAGGCATGGGAAAAGTGGTGTTTGTAATTTTGGTTTAGGCCAACTTGTAGGTCTATATAGAGATGCTAATTTTATAAAATCTTTAGAAAAAGTTTTATCTATTGATTTATCATTGCTAAGTGCATATGATATGGGCTATATTACTAAAGTTCGGAATGATTTACAACATATTACTTATGAAGTGAACATTTCACATCATGAGGCAAAATTAATATATGATTATGTTATGACATGGCTTGCTTATTTAGGATACGCGAATATTGAATCTGATATTAATGCTAAAATATTGAAAAAAAAGGAAAAAAATAAAGAGGATATTGAAAGAAAAAATGAAGGTGATAATATAATAAAGAGAAAGAAAAGGAAGAGTTCTAGTTATTCACCTTCGTATAAAAATGAGGAAATGAGATTACAGTTTCAGGCAAAAAATACTTATCCATATGATCAAAAAGTTATAAAGTTAATAATTGATGAAAATAAGGAAAAAGAAAATAAGGAGTTAGTAGTTCTTGATCTTGGATGTGCGTCAGGTCATGTGACAAATTCTAGATTTTCAGATGATATTTTTACAAAAGTAATTGGAATAGATATAGATGGTGATAAAATTAATAAAGCCAATGATACATTTTCCGATAAGTTCAGTTTTTATCAAGTAGATCTTGAATCAACTGATTTTATTAATGAGGTTCAAGATATTATGAAAGAAAATAATATTCAGAAGTTTGACGTAGTTTTTTCAGCGTTAACAATTCATCATTTAAAGCGACCGAAAAAGATGATTAGAAAATTAAGAAAATTTATGAATCAGGATTCAGTAATTGTACTTCGCGGTTCAGATGATGGAAGTAAAATAGGATATATAGATCAAGGTATCATAAATAGAATTATTGATATGACAATAAGCGTAGAAGGAGTTTCTGATAGATTTAATGGTCGCAAGTTATTTAATCAATTAGTAAGTTCTGGTTTTAAAAATGTCGAAGTGTATTATTCAACGAATGATACTGTGAATATGTCTTTTGATGAAAGGATGAATCTTTTTGTAGTAAGTTTTTCTTATCGAAAAGATTATTTTAAAAAACGCTTAGATAAAGACCCAACGAATGAAAAGTATATTAAAGAGTATGAACAAGTTTTTGACATGCTAGAAGAGTTAGAAGATATGTTTGCGGATCCAAAGTTTTATTATTGTGAGATTGTCTCAGTAGCTATTGGGCGTTATTAATTATGCTAGTCAATTGATTCATTTAAATTTTAAGAGTTATATTTTATCATATAATGGGATAAAGATGATCAAAATTTTGATTGTCTTTTTCTTTTTTTTATAAAAAAACCAGTAGGATATTTTCATATTTTACTGGAATAAATTATCTGTTTCTTGAAGGCCTTTTTCATTAAAAAAAAGATCCTCTTTTCAGACAACCTTTCAGATGATTTAAATTTAATTATTGTTTAACCTATTTCAGATTGTTTCTATATGGGTTGAGTGTTGGCCGTGAACATCATTTGTTTTTCAATATACTTTGTAGATTTGCACACCTACTTTTTATCATATTTAACATCACTAATTATTGCTGTAAGTATAGGTTCACTGAAACTCCTACATATCAGGAATCACAACATTGCCTAATCCTATATCAATACTAATTACTTCATTAACAAATTCCACCAAAATTCAAATTAAGTATAAGGGATTTCTTTGTGAGTATCTTCATTCAAAATAAAATCAATAATATTCATCCATTGAATACCTTCTTGAACTCCTATAGGTGTTTTATCTAAAGAAATAACTAATTTAGGAAAATTATCTTTAATTTCTTTAAGAGGTCTATA
>JAYEHA010000036.1:0-6051 GCA_034659335.1 Bacillota bacterium | reverse complement strand
TTAAAAGATAAATTGGACTTACAAGAACTAATAGCTTAATTTTTAAAAAAATTAAATAACTAACCAAATTTAAAAATACATTCTAAGTTTGGTATTTTGTCATGCAATCTTTTAGTTTTTTAGTCTTTGCCAAAGTATTTTTGAATATTATTCATCTTTTTGTATATTTATAAGTTTTTTCTCATGCTATTTAGCGTTTTTGTTCTGAGAACCTATCATAATGTTAAATATACCCATTATTAGATAAAAAAAACAAAAAAATAAATAAATCATTACTCTTTTTAGAAGAGAATTTATCTATTTTTTTATTATAATAAAAGGTGCCAGGCAGTGCGCCAAGAAAATGGCGTGATTTATAGTGGGTGGGACACCCACTGAGAAAGGTTTAGCAAACCACTCATAGCGAGTGTTGGACATCATCGGGTAACTTATGATGTTAAGCGTACACAGTTAGGTAGTAGGCGGTAAGTGTAAGTTGAAGGGATTGAGCCTCGAAATACCGATTAGGAAGGTTGACGTTGTTGCCTGAACGGAAAACAATATCATTATAATCATTAAGCTAGAATATAATGACTTCCTTGGGGTCGATGACCATCGCATGCTATACATTGATAAATCACAGTCAACTTGGGAGACCCTATAGCTCTTTACACAGAGAAAGTAGGATGGTACAAGCGATAATAAAGTTAGGAAATTTAATGCCATAGGGAGTCGGATTACATCATAGTACCGAAGAAGTAGGGTAATGCCTATAGAGGAAAGGGTGTAACACAGAATTGGCCTTGAAAGAGAAACAGATGCTCCACGCAGAAGGAGGTAAACATATGGAAACGAAACTTAAAAGGATAGCAAAAGTAGCAAAAGAACAACCAGAAGCAAAATTTACATCGCTAATACATCTGATTGGGTATTAAAATAGTTTTGAGATAATGGTTATAGGAAAGAGAGCAGTAATGATAGCGGATAAATATAAAAATTATAAAGAGCGTGCAAATAAATTTGCAATCCACCATAGGTTCTTGGAATAAAAACTGCAACAATCGTAAAGAAAATGGCAGAAGTCATAAGCAAACAATTAGAAATAAGTAAATAGAAAAAAAGCCTCATTTTGATAAATAAATTATAAAAATGGGGCTTTGAGTAGTTAAAAATCAGGAAGTTAACATTTAAATGGTTATAAGTTTTTTTAATAAGCGATGATGAATTCGAAAATAGCGAATAAAAGTATGATTTTAAGTAAAAAAATAAACATTTAAGGAAAATATTAAAAATAAATCGAATTTTACGAAAATATAGTTGGTGAGTTTATAAAAAGGGTGTATAATATAAAGTAGGAGGTGGGCATTATGTTAATTATGTTCAGAGCAAAGAATTATACATCATTTAAAGATGACGTTGTGATAGATTTAAGAAAGGGTGCTTATAGAGAGCATCCTAATCATATTTTACATGGTAAAACCCATGAGGTTTTAAAAAGCTTAGCTATATATGGAGCGAATGCCAGTGGAAAGTCGAATTTGATAAGTGCAATAGCAACTTTTGATGAGATTGTTCGGAGTAATTTTTTTGACGATGAAAAAGATCATATTTCAAATAAGAAAGTAAATACACGTTTAAAACCATTTTTATTATCAGAGGAATCCGATGAGATAATAGAATTTGAAATAGTTTTTCATAATGAGTATTTATTTCAATATGGTTTTTCTATTCAAAATAATGTTATATTAAAAGAATGGTTAGAAGTAGATGAAGCATTAGTTTTTGAAAGAAAAAAAACAAATTTGAAATATGGTAATAAGTATGAAGATCTATTGAGTGAATTTTCAAAGCATCGAGAAGATAGATTGTATATAGGGGTTTTAGATTATTTTATTAGTGAAGATCCTTTAAAAAAGATTATTAGAAGTTTTCGATCTTTTTTTATAACAAAATTAAATCTTTATTCAGAATTGATAATTGAAAGTACTATAAAAGGTTTAAATATTGGTATGAGATATTCAAATCGTCTAATTGAAGATGAAGAGTTTAGAAAAAAAGTAGTAGAGTACGTTCAGAAAGTTGATTTAGGAATTGATGATATTGTTATAGAAGAGGAAATGATTAAAACTTCTGATACTGCTGAGATGGAAAAAGTACCTGTTCTAAAAACGGTACATAACATATACGATAAAAATAATAAGATAGTTGATACGAAAAAATTTGAATTGTCTTACGAATCATCCGGAACACTTAGATTTTTATCCTTTATACAACAGGTTTTAGAAATTATAGAAGATGGTGGTGTATTTATTGTAGATGAATTATCTTCACGGTTACATCCTATATTAACTAAATTTATTGTAGAGCTTTTTACTTCTAAAGATAACAAGAAAGGACAATTAATATTTGTCACTCATGATATTTCATTAATGAATAAAGATCAATTTAGAAGAGATGAAATTGGATTAGTGGATAAAAATAAAAAAGGTGAATCAAAATTTTATACTCTTTACGACTTAGAAGTTAGAAAAGATGCTTCGTATGATAAAGATTATTTTAGAGGGAAATATGGTGCTATACCAATTGTTGATTCATACAATATTTTCGCTGAAGAGTGTTAATTATGAGCAGAATAAATTTAAAAAATGATAGAAAACCTAAAAAAATCAAACAGTATTTAGGTAATACAATACTTTTTTGTGAAGGAAGTACAGAAGAAGCTTATTTTGATTTGTTCAAATGTAGTATAGAGAAAAGTTCGAAATATAATAATTTAATAATAGAGATCACAAATGCTGGTGGAAATGCACAAAGAGTTTTAAATTATGCAAATGAGTTTTTAGCTAATGAGGGAAATAACATAAAATTTAAAAATTATGAAAGGTATTTAGTTTATGATTGTGATGCACCTGAAAAAATAGAAGAGGTGATAAAGAAAAGTAAAGAAAGTTCAAATGATTATAAATTATTAATTTCTAATCCGTGTTTTGAAATCTGGCTATTGATGCACTATGAGAATGTTAATCAAAGATTATCTAAATATGAAATAGGTATTAGATTAAAAGAGCGAATGAATGTGAAAGCTTATTCAAAAGGTTCAGAAGGACATATTAGAAAAATAGTGGGTAATGGTGAAAGAGTTAACTTAGCAATTGATAATGCAAAAAAATTGGCGATTAAATATGATAATTTAAAAATGGAAAAAGATATTAAATTGATGAATCCGTATACCACGGTTCATGAATTAATGGAATTAATTTTTTAGCTAAATCTAATAGTATTAATTGAATCAATCACTATGATTGGTTCTTTTTATTTGAAACAATCACGATTCCTCATATTTAAATTCGATAAACGAGAAAAAATCTCTTTTTGTTTGAATATTGTGATGTTTTAGGATATAATAAAATATAGAAACCATGGAGGTGGTATGATGTTGATAAGATTTTCAGTTGAAAACTTTAAGTCGTTTAGTGATAAACAAGTATTAACAATGATTGGTTCAAAAAAATTAAGGACTAGCAAAGATCATTTAATGAAAATCGGTGATGTATCTTTATTAAAAAATGCTACTATTTATGGAGCAAATGCATCAGGAAAATCTAACTTTGTAGAAGCAATAAGATTTGCTAAATATATAGTTAAAAAAGGTATACCATTAGAATCTAAAGACATGTTTTGTAGAAATAAAGAAAGTAATATGAGTCGGCCAACTACTTTTGAATTTGAATTGTATAAAAACGGTAATTTCTATGCTTATGGATTTAGTATCTATATGAATGAGTTAGTTATCGATAGTGAATGGCTCTATAAATTAAATCCAATTGAAGACGATCAAGTTATGTTATTTGAACGAGAGACTGGTAAAAAAAGAATTGCTCTTGGAGCATCTGTCAATCTAAATAAAACTGACCAAATGAAATTTCAGACATATAAACTAGACTTTGAAGAAAATAATGAAGATTTATTTTTAAATGAAATGAATCGTCAGAAAAAAATCACTTCTGACTCAGGATTAGTATTCTTTAAAGATATTTTTGAGTGGATAAAAGATGATTTAATTACTATTTCCCCAAATCAACCAATAACAAGTTTTGAGCATTTCTATGGTAATGATAGTGGGAATCGTATTAATGAATTAATTGAATTATTTGATACGGGTATTTCAAAAGTAAAATTAAAAGCAATTACAAAAGCTGATCTAAAGAATAAATTACCTGAAGAAGTAGCCGATAATGTATTAAACGCGTTTAAAGAAAAACAAGAAGAACATCAAGATAATACCGAAGTTATGCTTTCTCTAAGAACCCATGATGCTTTTTATAATTTAAAAGGCTCAAAAGGACAAGATCCAATTATTACAACAATTATGTTAGAGCATGTTAATGCGTATAGTGATTTTAAATTTTCCGAAGAATCCGATGGTACTAGACGATTATTTGATTTGTTAGATATTCTTATTAGTGATAAGACAAATAAAGTTTATATTCTAGATGAATTAGAACGTAGTTTACATCCGAAGTTAACTTATAAATTTATTGAACTTTTTTTCGATATTTTATGTAACCGGAATGTGCAATTGATATTTACTACCCATGAATCGACTATTATGAAACAAGAATTATTAAGACGTGACGAAATTTGGTTCATTGAAAGAGACAAGAATAATATTTCTAAATTATTTTCTCTTGACCGTTTTAATGAGCGATATGATCGGAAACTGAGTAAAGCATATTTAGCTGGTCGATATGGTGCTATTCCTGTATTTAAGGATTATCTTATTAAGGAATGTGATGAGTGATGAGCCCATTAAGAGAATATCGTTCTGTAAGTAAAAGATTATATTAATATCAATAGTGTTATAAATCAAATTGTTTAGGAAATAATATATTGGATATAATTCTTTAGGTGAGAATTGGAATTAAGGTTAAAATAATTACGGTTACCAGATATCTTATGTTAACCGCAATTACAATTTCACATATTGTAGCAAATTGCTATCATAGTCTATGGGGATTCAATGGTCGGTTTTTCACTTTTAGAAGTATAAAAATCAAATTATTAAATTTAATTTAGGTAAAATTATACTGTTTTTTTGATTTTTTTGTATCCAAAGTAGACCTTTATTAAAGGCCTTTTTTAAAATATTAAATTGATCAGTTTATTCTCTTTTGATTACTAAAGGGCCTTCAGATAAATTTGTACTACTACATATCTGGCATTTATATATATCAATTTTAAAAACTTTTAGAAGAATTTCTCTGGTATTTAAACCTTCTAATTCACTTTTTTGTTTAAGATTTCTTAAAACATTCTTTAAAATCATAAAAGTTTTCTTTTTAGAACGATTACTAAGAATGCCATAATGGCGCATTTTAATAAAACCAGGCGGTAAAATATGCATAGTGAATCTTCTAATAAATTCAATAGGATGAAGGGACATGATTTTCATTTCACCATCTGATTTATAACTTTTGTATTTAAAAGTTACTTGATCATCAGTAACACTGATAATTCTATTATTAGAAATGGCAATTCTATGCGTATATCTACCTAAATATTCAATGGCATTATGGGCGCCATGAAGCGTTTCTTTAATGTTAATGTTCCAATGTTTCTTTTTAAGAGAAATCAGAAATTTTTTAAAAGTAGAGTCTTTTAGTAAATAGTCAGTATTCTTTGTAAAAACCAATTGCTTCAGTTCAAATAAACTTTCTAAACCCTTAAGAAATAGATTTCTAAATCTACCAGCAATAACTCTTGCAGGAAAGAGAAAATCATTACTTTTAGAAGGTTTAAATTTTAAAGCATCTGTTAAGCCGCCACCAATAAGAATCATATGAATATGGGGATGATAACTAAGATTTGATCCAAAAGTGTGTAATAAACTAATAAAACCTATTTTAGCCCCAAGATATTTTTTCTCTGCACCTAAAGAATTCATCGTTTCAGCAGAAGCATTAAATAAAAGCGTATAAAGTAGATGCTGATTAGAAAGAAAAAGATTATTCAATTCTTTCGGGACAGTGAAAACACAGTGAAAATAAGAAGTATCTAGAACATCTTTTTTTC
>JAYEHA010000035.1:0-6063 GCA_034659335.1 Bacillota bacterium | reverse complement strand
TCCTACATTAATTGGTGAACTAAAAACTTTAAGTATTATAAAGTATCCAGGAAAAAGAAAAGCTACATATACTGAGTTGACAAAGAGTACCAAGGAAATTTACAAGGCGTTTAAGATTGATACAAAACCTATGTATAAAATACCGGGAGATTAGGATATAAATGAAGAAATTGATCAACTGGTAGAAGATTATCCTAATTTTATTGAAAGCGAAACACTTTTAGATTCTGTAATAGGAAAGGAAATAAAAGTTTTAAGAATAAGTAAAGATATTAAAGCTTTTAATAAAAATTTATCTTATAATTCAAATAAAAAAAATACTTTTTATATAGCAGGATTGCATGCTAGAGAAGTTGTTGCACCAGTCTCTTTTTTAAAAGTAATTAGAAACAATTTAAAAAAAGCTATTGAAGGTGATAAAGACACACTAGAAATGCTATCACATAATGTTATTCATTTTATACCTTTAGTTAATCCAGATGGTTTTGATTTATCAAAATTTGGGAAGTCACATGAGATTTTTGGTGAAAGTTTTAATAAGTTTTTAAAAGCAAATAATAATGGAGTAGATATTAATAATAATTTTCCTGATTTGTTTTTTGATGCAGATAACAATAAATGGACTTCTGTTGAAAAAAAGGCTGTTAAAGAATCTCTCTATATATCACGGGAACCTTCGGTTGCTTTTTATTGGGGAACTGAATTACAGCCGGAAACTAAAAATATTGTTGATTATATGGATAGATATTATTTTGAGTTTTTTGTAGATATTCATTCTCAAGGTAATTATATATTTTGGGATAGTTGGTTTTTATCAGATCAATATAGAAAAGAAAATCTTAGATTTGCAAAAAAGATTCAAATTATATCAAGTAAAAGTGATGGTTCAGAACCATATTATATTGAAGACTATCAATCTAAAACAGCACCACATGGCTATGGATATAGTACTGCGTATTACGCAAGTAATTTTTCTAATCCTACATTAACAATTGAAACATCTACTTGTAGAAATATGCCTTATTTTTCTGTTGATGAGTATCAAGATATTATTGATAGATTTAACGATATTTTTATTGAAGCAGATAAATATGAAAGTATAATCTATCCACATAGAGTATATAGAAATAATCAAATATATGGTGATTATAATAATGAAAATACTGCTAGAGCTATAGCTAAACGAATAGATGGAATTTATAAATATGAAAAGGATCAAATAAAAGAAATCGAATATAACTTTATTAGAGAAATAATAGAATTTTATTATAAGTTCATATTAGAATTAGTAAATTAATAAAAAAACAGTTTGGCAAATTAGACTTGTCAAACTGTTTTAATTTATTTAATATGATTATTATTTTCTATTAAAACCTCTACCGTTTCCTTTGCTACTGTTTTGACCTAATTTTTCTTGAAGTTGAGATCCATCTGAATTTTCTATTCTATTAAGCATGAAATCTGATTTTTCCTGTGAAAATCTTCCGTTTTCAACTAAAGTATTTAACTCAGAAGTTTTTTTATCAAGCATTAATGCTTTAAATTCATCAAGAACATTTTCATTTTCAGCAATTTCATGTAAAGGTAAATCATTAGCAAGAATTTCAGCTTCTGTTAAATCTGTAATTGATGCTAAAAAAGCAGCTCCATTTTCTTCAAAGGTAAGATTTAAATCAATATTTTTATTTAAATTTTGTCTTTTACTTTCTCTCATTTCATTAAACTCTTCATCTGATAAATTTCTACCATATTCTCTTTCAAAATCTGATGTATCAGCAAAACTCATAGCTCCTAAGCTTAAAACGATAACCACTACTAAACCTATTGACAATATTTTTTTCATTTTTTTCATCTCCTTAAAATAAAATTCACTTATGTTTCATTTGATAGCTTAATAATAATAGTAGAATGTGACAGAAATATGCTAATTAAGTGTAAAAGTTGTGTAGATTAATTTGAAAAAGATTTATTTCTTGCGTTCGTCTTGTTTTTCGTGTAATATAAAATTAGACTTTAAAATACACGGAGTAATTTGATGCTATTGTAATTAGTATGAGGCTAAGATATCTAGGGGTATGAAATAGTAGTAGCTTAGGTAGTCTAGAGAACCAATTCTTAAATTCACTTAATTAAAGCATAATCTGGTCTATGGAATAAAGATTTGAAGAAGTCTTAATATTAAAATTATAGTTTAAAAAATGATAATTAATGAAAAAGGGTTTTAAGTTATAATGATATTTTCATGGTGATTACTTATGATTTATTTTTAAGTGTTTTTAACTTTCAAAATATAAAATAGAAATTAGATATTTAAGAAGTTTCTATATAAAATGCTTTAAACCCCTTAAATACAATGTAACAGCTAATTAATTGCTGCTTTAATAGAAACGAGTTTCAACCCTGAAAAAGAATATAGGTGGATATTTAGCATAAACAAAAATATTTTTGTAGAAATTAAAGCGGACAAAAAAGTGATCAAAAGTGAAATATTTTAATACTAAAACGGAATGAGACTTAAACGAATTTTAGATAAAGCTGGGGTATCTTAATTAGTTATAAATAATTAAAAAAATATAAAATTTGAGTAATAAGATTTACAAAAAAAAATGATTAATTAAATTGGGAAACTTACTTTAAACACATGTAGTCAATGTAAAAAGTAAGTTATTAGAATAGGTTCTTTAATTGAACCTTAGATATTATTAGGAGGTAATTTGTGTTTATAAATAGAGCATTAGAACCTGTAGTACAAGAAATATCAAATACATACCCAGTTTTACTTGTGACCGGTCCTAGACAAGTAGGGAAAACCACATTATTAGAACATGTTGCAGATGAAATAAGGAAATATGTAAGCCTTGATGACCCAGTAGCTAGACAATTGGCAAAGGAAGAGCCTTTGCTTTTTCTACAGAGGTATGAGCCGCCTGTAATTATTGATGAAATACAATATGCTCCAGGATTATTACCATATATTAAATTACATGTCGACAAAAATAAGCGGATGGGTGAGTTTTGGCTTACTGGTTCTCAAATGTTTCAAATGATGAAAGGTGTAAGTGAAAGTCTTGCAGGCAGAGTTGGAATATTACCGATGCAGGGACTTTCGGCAGCAGAATTAAATAAAGTGGCTAATCAACCTTATACAACAGAGGTGAACCGATTATTAGAGAGGCTTCATTTTGCAAAGAAGATGAATTTGCACGAAGTCTATAATTTAATTTATAAAGGTTCAATGCCTGCAATACATTCAATGAACCAAAGTGTTGAAAGATTTTATGCATCTTATGTAGATACATATATTTATCGCGATATACGAGATTTAACACAAGTTGCTGATGGAATGCAATTCCAACGGTTTTTAACAGCATGTGCGGCTAGAACCAGTCAAATGGTAAATTATTCAGAACTTGCTAAAGTTGTTGGTATATCATCACCAACAGCAAAAAAATGGCTATCTCTTTTGGTTACGTCAGGAATTGTTGTTTTGGTTGAGCCGTATTTTAACAATGCACTAAAAAGAATTGTAAAAGCTCCTAATATGTATTTCATGGATACAGGATTATGTGCATATTTAACAAGATGGACATCAAGTGAATCTTTAGAAGTTTCAGCTATGTCAGGAGCTTTTTTTGAAACATTTGTTGTATCTGAAATTATTAAGAGTTATTTGAATGCTGGAAAGAGACCGCCAATATTCTACTATAGAGATTCAGATCAAAAAGAAATAGATTTAATTATTGAAGAAAATGGGAAGTTGCAACCTATAGAAATAAAAAAGAGTGCTAATCCTAAAAAAAATGCAAGTCGACATTTTTCGGTTCTAGAAAAAACAGGTAAAAAATATGGAAATGGTAGTGTTGTATGTATGAGCGATGATCTAGTACCTATTACAAAAGAAAATTGGGCAGTTCCAGTTTGGTTGATTTAGGTAAAAATTATTTATAATTTTAAGGTTACTTTTAATGTATAAATGAGCTATCATTAAATGATAACTCATTTTTATATGGGGAAAAAATAATTATTTTCTATTAAAACCTCGACCGTTTCCTTTGTTACTGTTTTGCCCTAATTTTTCTTGAAGTTGAGATCCATCTGAATTTTCCATTCTGTCTATCATAAAATCTGCTTTTTCTTGTGAAATTGTTCCTTCTTCAACTAATACGTTTAACTCAGTTGTTTTCTTTTCAAGCATCAAAGCTTTAAATTCATCAACTACATCCTCATCTTCAGCAATTTTATGTAAAGTTAAATCACTAGCATTAATTTCATCTTCTGTTAAATTAGTAATTGATGCTAAGTCTGCTGCTCCTGTTTCTTTAAAATTAAATGCTAAATTTAAATTAATATTTTGCATTCTATCTTCTCTTATTGCATCAAACTCTTCATCAGATAGGTCTCTTCCGTAACCTCTTTTAAATGTCTCTGAACTATCTGCAAAACTCATAGCTCCTAAACTTAAAACGATAACCACTACTAAACCAATTAACAATATTTTTTTCATTTTTTCCATCTCCTTAAAATAAAATTCACTTATGTTTCATTTGATAACTTAATAATAATAGTGGAATGTGACAGAAATATGGTAATTAAGTGTAAAAGTTGTGAAAACAATAAATATGACAAAGGTTAATATAAAATGTGACTTTTGACTCTATTAATAATTTTAGTCTATGTTATTATAAAATAATAATACAGAAAATATAAAAACATTTACAATGATAATATTTGATTAAATCTAAATCAGAGAAAAATAGTTAAAAAAAGAAAAGGGGAAAATTATGAAGTTTATTATTTATATGATATTGTTTGCTAGTTTATTAATTATAATAAGAATATTACCAACTTATCTGAAGTATAAAAAAAGTATTTATAGGAAATATAGTAATAGTAGTTGGCTAAAGATAGCAACTGATACAGGATTATTAGGAGAATTTCTGACGTTTTACAGACTAGAGAAGAAGTTTCCAAAAGCAAAACTGCTCCCGAATGTATATATACCAAAAGAAAATGATGAAACTACAGAGATAGATTTATTAATGATTAATGAAAAAGGTATATATGTCTTTGAATCAAAGAATTATGGCGGATGGATATATGGAAATGGCAAAAGGAAGAACTGGACACAAACTTTTGGTAAAGGTAAAAAAAATAGATTCTATAATCCAGTATGGCAGAATTATGGACATATTAAAGCCTTAGCAGAATACTTAAATTTGTCGGAAGATGTGTTCAAATCAATTATTGTATTTAGTAAAAGGTGTACATTAAAAAAAATAAGTGGAATTGATGATAATATTTTAGTATTAAGACGACCGAAATTAATAAAAAAAATTATAAAACAAAATAAATTTGTAAATGCAAATTTAACGGATGCTGAAATTAATAATATTTTTGATTTACTTTTAAAAAGGGTAATGGTTAGTGATGAAATAAAAGAAAAGCATATTAACGATATTAAAAGAAAACTAGGATAGAATAACTTTCAATTACTAAAAAGGATGTATTAATTTGAAAATTAATACATCCTTTTTTTATTAAACAATATTATTTATAAAATTATTATTATTTTCTATTAAAACCTCTACCGTTTCCTCTAGAAGTATTTTGATCTAATTTTTCTTGAAGTTGAGATCCATCTGAATTATCCATTCTATTAAGCATTAAAGCTTTAAATTCATCAAGTACATTTTCAGCAATTTCATGTAAACTTAAATCACTAGCAAGAATTTCAGCTTCTGTTAAATCAGTAATTGATGCTAAATCAAAAGCTCCATTTTCTTCAAAGTTAAGATTTAAATCAATATTTTTATTTAAATTTTGTCTTTTACTTTTTCTTATTTCATTAAACTCTTCATCTGATAAATTTTATCATATACTCTTTCAAAATCTGATGTATTAGCAAAACTCATAGCTCCAAAGCTTAAACCGATAACCACTACTATCTATTATATTTGTTTATACAATTTATATAAAAGATTTAAAATTCAATTAAGTGTGATGTAATTTGGTTAATTATAAATAACTTAATTGCGATTAACTAAAATATGTTAGATGATATGG
>JAYEHA010000034.1:0-6065 GCA_034659335.1 Bacillota bacterium | reverse complement strand
AAAGTGCTATTATGATGGTGATAGTGAAATTAATAATAAAAAGTGTAATGGTTATAAGGAGTTAAATATGAATAATGTATTGAAAGGTATTCAACCTGAAAAAGTAATGTGTTTTTTTGAGAAACTAACTCAAATTCCAAGAGGATCTGGTAATGAAAAGGAAGTAAGTGATTATTTAGTTGGTTTTGCTAAAGAGAGAAATTTAAAAGTTAGGCAAGATAGTGCTTTAAATGTTGTAATTGAAAAAGAAGCTACAAAAGGTTATGAAAATGCTAAAGTAGTTATTTTACAAGGACATATGGATATTGTTTGCGCAAAAGAGGATGATATAGATTTTAACTTTGAAACTGACGGTATAAACATTTACGTTGATGGAGATATGATACGTACAAAAGGAACGACATTAGGTGCTGACAATGGTATTGCTGTGGCAATGTCAATGGCAATTTTGGATTCAAAAGAAATACCACATCCTAAAATAATTGCTTTAATTACTACAAATGAAGAAACAGGAATGGATGGGGTTTTGGCTTTAGAAAAAAATTCAATCAAAGGTGATATTTTAATTAATATTGATTCTGAAGAAGAAGGGACTTTGTTAGCTTCTTGTGCTGGTGGAGTAAGAAGTGTTGTTACATTACCTATAGAGTATATTGAAAATGATTTTGGGTATAATTATAATATTTCTGTAAAAGGACTTTTAGGTGGGCATTCAGGTATGGAAATTGACAAAAAAAGAGCTTCTGCCATAAAACTTATGGGACGAATTCTTGATAATTTAAATGATGAAATTGATTTTGGCATTTCTGAAATAAATGGTGGAGAAAAAATGAATGCTATTGCAAAGAGATGTAATGTATTAATAGGACTTAATAATAAAGAACAATTTGAAAAAATTATTAAAATTATTAGTATGGATATTAAAAACGAATTAAGAACATCTGAGGAATTTTTCTTGATAGAGTATAAATTAGATGAAGCAAGTAAAAAAATTATAAGAAATTATAATAAAGATAAGTTAATATCTTTAATTAGATTAATACCTCAAGGTATTCAAACTATGAGTGCTGATATAGAAGGTTTAGTTGAGAGTTCAAGTAATATTGGCGTTATTAAAACTACTGAAGAAGAAATATATTTAAGTAGTGCAGTTAGAAGTTCTGTAAAATCATTAAAGCATGAAATTACTAATAGGATTGATCATTTAGCAGAGTTAACAAATGCTACACAAGAGTTAGTAGCTTCATACCCTGAATGGCAATTTAAGAAGGACTCTAATATTAGAAATCTTATGAAAGATATTTATAAAGATATGTATAATAAAGAGTTAAAGGTAGACGCGATACATGCTGGACTTGAATGCGGGTTTTTAAAAGAAAAATTAGGCGATATTGATATGGTATCAATGGGTCCTAATATGTATGATGTTCATACACCAAATGAACATGTTAGTATTTCTTCAGTGAAAAATGTGTATGAATTTTTATTAGAAGTATTAAAGAATATAAAATGATATTTTAAGAGGGGAGATAATATGAAGGATTTTAAATTTTTATATGGTCCAGTGCCATCAAGAAGATTGGGGATATCGTTAGGAATTAGTCCTATACCAAAGAAAACGTGTAATTATTCATGCATATATTGTCAACTTGGAAGAACAGATAAATTAGTAAATGAGCGAAGTGAGTTTTATAAAGTTCAAGAAATAATAAATGAACTTAAAGTTTATTTAAAGAGTGGGTTTGAATTTGATGTAATTACGATTGTTGGTGAAGGTGAGCCTACTTTATATTTAAAGATTGGTGAACTTATAATGAAAATAAAAGAATTAACTGATAAGCCGGTAGTAGTTATAACAAATGGTTCGTTATTATCTAATCAAATAGTTCAAAATGAATTAGAGTTTGCAGATATTGTGTTACCATCATTTGATGCTTATGATGAAAAGAGTTTTAAAACTATAAATAGGCCGTATGCTAAATTAAAATTTGATGAAATATATGATGGATTAATAGATTTTTCAAAAAAATTTAAGGGTCAACTTTGGATTGAAATCATGCTTTTAGATGAATATAATTCTAATAATGAATCATTATTAAAATTTAAATCTTTACTTAGTAAAATTAAATATGACAGATTATATTTAAATACATCAATAAGACCGCCTGCTGAAGAGTATGTAAAAGCGATTGATTCTAATATTATGGATAATGCAATTAATATATTAGGTGGAATTTCTATTGAAAATTTAATTTCAGTTGGTTTTAAAAGTGATATTAAAGATGATTATCAAGCAATAATGAGTATTATAAAGCGACATCCTATGAATCAATTTGAAATTAAAACATTTTTAAATTCAAGAAAATGTAGTGATATTGATTTAATAATTAATCGTTTAAATAAAGATAAGAGTATTAATAAGATAGATTATAAAGGATATGTTACGTATAGGTTTAAGTGAAAAAACTAAATATATTTAAAATAAAAAACCATCTATATTTTATATTATAGATGGTTTTTAGTTCTTTAATTCAATTTATGTTCAATTAGTTTTACTAGTTCTTCTGCATGTTTTTTAATCTCATCGGTATTTTTCCCTTCAATCATTACTCTAACTAAAGGTTCGGTACCACTAGGTCTAATAAGTACTCTACCTTTTCCTTCAAAGTATTTAGTAACTCTATCAATTTCTTTAGTAATTTCTCGATCAGATTTATAATTATGTTTAATTTCATTACTTACTTTAGCATTAATTAAGATCTGAGGATATTTAGTCATAATACTAGCAAGTGACGATAATTTTTTATTTGAATCAAGCATAGCATTAATTAACTGAATCCCTGATAATAGTCCGTCACCAGTAGTGTTATGTTCTAAGAAAATAATATGACCAGATTGTTCTCCACCAAGGGTATAGTTATTTTTTTTCATTTCTTCTAGAACATATCTATCGCCTACAGAAGTTTTAACAGTAGTTAAATTATTTTCTTTTAGAGAAATATCAAATCCAATATTGCTCATAACTGTTGATACAATAGTATTATCTTTTAAAGCATTTTTATTTTTCAAATGATTACCACAGATAGCCATTATCTTATCACCATCAACTATTTGTCCTTTTTCATCAACTGCTATTAATCTATCAGCATCACCATCAAAAGCTAGACCAATATTAGCGTTGCTTTTTAAAACTAGATTTTGAATAGCTTCAGGGTAAGTTGAACCACAGTTAACATTAATATTAAGACCATTTGGTTTATTATTAATTGCTATTACTTCTGCTCCAAGACTTTTAAGAGTCATTGGTGCAACAATAGAAGCAGCCCCATTTGCACAATCTAAAGCAACTTTTAAATTATTTAGTGGTAAATCAATTGTTTTTTTAATATAATCACTATAAATATTAATACATTCATTATTGTATGTTTTTCTTCCGATTTCTGTTCCAGATGGAATATGATTTAATTCTTTATCTCCAATAATATATTCTTCAATATCATTTTCAACTTCATCAGATAGTTTATATCCTTCATTATTAAAAAATTTAATGCCATTAAATTCAATAGGGTTATGTGAAGCCGAAATCATAATGCCGGCATCTGCATTGAAATATCTTACTAAATAAGCGATTGCAGGTGTTGGTATAACACCGATTTGAATAACATCAATGCCTGAAGATAATATGCCTGAAATAATAGCTGATTCAAGCATGTCGCCTGAAATTCTTGTATCTTTTCCAATTAATATTTTTGATTTCTTTTTTCCCTTTGTAATAACATATGCCCCATATTTGCCTAATTTATATGCCAATTCATTTGTTAATTCTACGTTTGCAACTCCGCGTACTCCATCAGTACCAAATAATACTCCCATTTTTCCTCCTATTTTTTTAAATTCTAAGATTATAATATATTAATAATTAGTATTTTACAATACTAATGTTAATAATATTTTTAATGCTTATGGGTTATATATGATATAATTAAATGGATATCTTTAATGATGAAGGGGAGAACAGTGAAAATAATTAGCAATAATCAAAATTTTAGAAATATTTTTATTATTAGTATGATTTCAGTTTTTATGGGTCAATTTTACATTAGTCCATTTAATATTGGATTTAGACTTACTTTAGCTGTATTTTTTATGTCTTTATTTTTAATATATTTTGATAATTACAATGTAATTGTAATAACTATGTCTGTAGGTATTTCAACTTTTGTTTTTAGAACATTGGTATTTTATCTAGGAAGTAATATGCCTTTTATTGAAGTAGTAATAAAATACATACCGGTATTATTTTACTATTTATTCTTTGGAATTTTTTTTGAAATATTAGAAGTAAGAAATTATATTAATAAACCATTTAACTTTTTTTTGAGTTTATGGATATGTGACTCTGTCCCTAATATCATTGAAGCTTCAATAAGAAAAGCGTGGCAGATTTCTGATTTTAATGAGTTAATTGTTACAATTGTTATAGTTGGCGCATTAAGGACGATTTCAACTTTAATTGCTTATTATATTGTTAAGCATTATTACAATAGAATTAAGAAAAATGAACGCGAAAAATATTATAGAGAAATTATTGTTTTTATTTCAAAATTAAAGACAGAACTTTTTATTTTAAATAAATCGAGAGGTGATATAGAAGAAACTGTAGCATATGCACATCATTGTTATGACTCAATTAAAGATGATGAAATTAAAGTGCCAATGCTTAAAATAGCTAAAGATATTCATGAGATTAAAAAAGATTATTTAAGAGTTATTGCATCGATGAATTCTATTTTTGCTATAGATACAAATATTAGATATATGAGTATAAAAGATATATTGTCAATAGTTAAAGATAGCGCGTTAGATTTAATACAATTTAACAATAAGAAAATTGAAGTACTTATTGAATATAATGAGTTGTTTATTACTGATAAATTTTATTCAATTATTTCTATTTTAGGTAATTTAGCAGTTAATAGTATAGATGCTATTGACTCATATGGAGAGATTAGAATAAAAGTAAATTTAGGAGATAATATTGTATTTACAGTAAAAGATTCAGGTAAAGGTATAAAAAAAGGAAAAGAAGAAGTGATTTTTAATTTTGGATATACAACAAAATATGATAAAGAAACAGGTAAAATGTCAACTGGGTTGGGTTTAGCTCATGTTAAAAGTATTATAACAGAAGATTTTAATGGTAGTATTAGAGTTGAATCGTTTAGCAATATGGGAGCGAAGTTTATTGTAGAAATACCTAAAGATGAAATTTTAAGAAGGGATGAGAGTGATGAAGTTAATCTTTATAGTGGATGATGATATTAGTATTGTAAATATTCTTATAGATATAATCAATCAGCATTTTCAAAATTTTGTAGTAGGATATGAATTAAATGCTGTAAATGGTATAAAAGAAATAATTAATCAAAAGCCTGATATTGTTTTATTAGATTATCTTTTGCCAGATAAAGATGGATTAGAAATTATACGTGCTATAAAAAAAGAATATAATCCATTAATTGTTATGATTTCAGAAGTTTCTGATAAAGAAATGATTGCTAAAGCGTATAAAGAAAAGATTGAATTTTTTATAACTAAACCGATTAATGTAATAGAAGTAGTAACGATAATAAATAAATTAGTAGAATATAAAGAAATGAAAAATAGAATGGAACAAGTTGAGAATATAATATTTGCGTTAAATAAAACCGTTAAAGTAGAATCAAATAGTGATAAATTATTATCTAATGATTATAATATTAGAAATTTATATAGTAAATTAGGGATTATCGGTGTAACAGGTTGTGAAGATTTAATTAAAGCAGTTTTGTGGGTGAAGTCTCATAATGGGGAATATACTTTAGCAGATATGTATAAAGCTTTTACTAATGGAAATGATAAAAAGCAAGTTTATTTAATAAAAAAGCGGATTAGAAGAGTTATTACTAAAGCATTTAGGACTATGGCATATCTTGGGAATGAAGATTTTATGAATCCAGTATTTGAAGAATATTCTAATAGATTATTTGATATTGAAGAGTTAAGAAATGAGATGAATTATATAA
>JAYEHA010000033.1:0-6070 GCA_034659335.1 Bacillota bacterium | reverse complement strand
CTAAAATAAACTATGCCAATATTCACTACTTTCTTTCATTTATCCACAGTGTTCACATCTTATCCACATTAATAGTGCCTAGTTACTATAAATCTTTCCACAGTATAATCCTCATTTTTAGAAATACCTGCTTTTTTTAATACAATGTCAAGCTGTTTTTCAACAGTATTAATTCCATCTAAATTTGGTAAAAGAAGACCCCTTTTATACCCACTTTCAACAATTATTCCATATTTTTTTGTATCTAATTCTTTTAAATCATTAATCCTTTCGCTTTTTTCTAAAATATCTACAGAAATAATTAAATCATTTAATTCATGCTCTTCTATCTCATCAAATCTTGGATCATGCATTGATGCCTCAATAGCATTTCTTACTATTTCATTTGCAATGTTTTTTTCTACACCCATTCCAGTAGTTCCAATACAACCTCTTAGCCCTGAATGATTCTTTATAGATACAAAAACACCTGCCCTTTTTGTAAACATCTCCACAGGCAAATCTAAACTATTTATATCTATCTTCTTTCTATTTACAACATAATACTCTATCGTTTCCCTAGCTAATTTTACATATATATCTTCATCACTAAGCCTTTTTTTATGTTTTAATAATTTATCTTTAATTAACAAATCATATATCTTTTTTTTCTTATCTTTTATAAAATTATTAAATGATACTACTGCATATCCCACACCAAATGGGCCTTCATAAGAAATAAGTTCTGAATCATAACTATAACCATCTAATGTTCCTAATAAGGTGTCAATTGATCTTTTACCACATTCCCCTGCAGCATTACATAACTGCAAATCCATATTTATTATACCCCTATTATCTTTACCTTTAAGATATTTAACTATACTATTATCAAATTCTACTCCAAAAGGAGAATATGAATATGGCCCTTCGTCAGATAATTTATGTGATAAATCACCACTTGCAATTAATACAACTTTATTATCAATATTTTCACAAGCTTTTCTAATTGCTATTCCAAATTTATAATGCTCATAATATGATAATCCGCCATAATTTATATGAACTAATCTATATTTTTTATATATTTCATCAATATAATATAAAGGAACTATTATACCATGATCAATTTCATTTGAAATATTAAATCTATTTATTAATTTATTATCTAATTTCGCAATAGATATGCCCTCAAGTTTACTTTTTAAAAAAATTTCCTCAACTAAACTCATCTCATTTTCTTTTTTAAGTTCAATCTCCTTATATCCAAACTTCTCTAAATTGCCATATAAAACATCTGCATAGTTAATTGTAACAGCATCTGAAAAAACTGTACCATGAGGCGTAATAACAATAATTGAGTCTGGATTTAAATTCATTATTTCTTTAGCCACTCTCTTTAAAGCAGATTTAGTTTTTTTGCATCTTACAATATTTTCTTTCCCAATTTTATCAATAACAATTGGGGGATGAGGTAAAATATAACTAGCAATTAATGACATAATCTCACTATCCTTTCATATAGCCTTTTTTAATTAATTTTTCAATATGGACTTTTACTTTATCATCGATATTAATATTATACTTTTCTTCAAGCACAAACATCATAGAAACAGCAACTTGTGCTACATCAAGCAATTCCATGCTAATCTTATCATAAATTTCATCATGTTCCATCGTAACATCTTCGCCATTCATCCCACGAAATTTACCAATAACCTGTGCTAATTCTCCAGCTTCTTCCATCAATTTCAATGCAGTTGATTCTAAATTCGGTTCTAAATTATTTA
Organism: Bacillota bacterium; assembly: GCA_034659335.1. Lineage (GTDB taxonomy): Bacteria > Bacillota > Clostridia > Peptostreptococcales > Acidaminobacteraceae > HSG29. The sequence continues at coordinate 4,301 of JAYEHA010000033.1, read as the reverse complement.
ATTTTGGTAAACTAATCATCTTAAATTCTTTATTCATAAATACCCCTTTTTTTAATAATAAACATGCTTTTTCTTTTACCTACTTATAATATAATTATATACTTATTATTATTTTTTTACAAAAAATAAAAAAGCACCGTATAAACGATGCATTGATATTTATCTTTTTGAGAATTGTGGAGATTTTCTTGCTTTCTTGAAACCATATTTTTTTCTTTCTTTCATTCTTGCATCTCTTGTTAAGAAACCTTCTTCTTTTAAAACCGGTCTTAAAGTCTCATCAAATTGTAATAAAGCTCTAGAAATACCATGTCTAATAGCACCTGATTGTCCTTGGAATCCTCCACCTTTAACAGTAACAAGAACATCAAATTTATTTAATGTATCTGTAACTAAAAGCGGTCTTTTTAAATCGTTTATTAAAGTTTCATAATTAAAAAATTCATCTACTTCTCTTTTATTAACAGTAATTGTACCATTGCCTTCAACTAATCTTACTCTAGCAATAGATTTTTTTCTTCTACCAGTTCCTATATATTGAACTTTAGCCATTGTTTTCCCTCCTTTTATAACTCAATTTTAATTGGATTTTGTGCTTCGTGTGGATGCTCAGTTCCAGCATATACTTTAAGTTTTTTACCCATTGCTTTTCCAAGTTTTGATTTTGGAAGCATGCCTTTAATAGATCTCTCTAATAATTTTCTAGGTTGTTTCTCAAGCATTTCACCATATGTTCTTTCTTTTAAACCGCCCATGTAACCAGTATGCCATCTAAACATTTTATCAGCTTTCTTGTTACCAGTTAATCTTACTTTCTCAGCGTTTAATAAAATAACATAATCTCCAGTATCAACATATGGAGTATAAGTTGGTTTATTTTTACCAGTTAAAATTGGAGAAATTTTAGATGCTAATCTACCTAAAGTTTGACCTTCTGCATCAACTATATACCAATTTCTTTTAATTTCTTCTTTCTTTGCCATAAAAGATTTCATTGTTACCTCCTAAATTTTTTCATTTTACTATATATTTACCTCCGGGAAAGGAATTATAATCATATTTTTACCTATATTAGTTTACCACAGCTAGAGTCTTTGTCAAGACTTTTCGAATCATTTTTTTCATATTTAATACATTACTTCTTCTAAATATAACCCATTTGCTGGAGCAGTAAATTTTGCTTTTTTAATATCCAACTCATTAATAATAACTTCAAAATCATCTACAGTAATCAAACCTCTGCCTACCGCCAATAAATTCCCAACTATAGTTCTAACCATTTTATATAAAAATCCATCTCCAATAACAATTATTTCAATAAATAAATCATTAGAAATTATTTGAATGTCTTCTATCGTTCTTATTGTGTTTTCTTTATTTTCAGACTTAGCAACAAAACTTCTAAAATCTTTAGTTCCAATTAATTTTTTACTTGCCAAAATCATATCCTCAATCTTTAATTTATATGGAAAATGATAATAATAATTATTAAGTAAAACTTTTTTTTCTTTATCAGTATATATTTTATAGCTATACTTTTTCTTTTTTGCACTATATCTAGCGTGAAAATTACTATCAACTTCCACAACATTTTTAATATTAATATCATCTGGTAAATTAATATTTAACACATCTCTAAAAATACATAAAGGAATCTTTAAATCTAATTCAAAGCTTACCACTTGACCTAAAGCATGTACTAATTTATCAGTTCTCCCCGAACCATTTATTTTTATATCTTGAAATGTAATTTTTTTAATAACTTTTTCAATTTCTTTTTGAACTGTTCTTTTATCATTTAACCTTTGCCACCCAAAAAAATTTGAACCATCGTATTCTATAATCATTTTAAAATTTTTCATAAATTACACTATCATTTTAAATAAAAATAGAAATATAATATAAATTATCAATATAAAAGTAGCAATTAAATCTCTTCTTTCATATTTTAAGACTTTCATTGTAGTTCTATTATCTCCACCTCTATAACATCTTGCTTCCATAGCCATAGCTAAATCATCTGCTCGTTGAAATGCCGAAATAAATAACGGCACTAATAAAGGTATTAAGCCCTTAGCTCGATTAATAAGACTTCCACTTTCAAAATCTGCACCTCTTGCCATTTGCGCTTTCATAATTTTATCTGTTTCCTCTAATAAAGTAGGAATAAATCTTAAAGAAATAGTCATCATCATTGCTAATTCATGTGCAGGCAAACCAATTTTTTTAAATGGATTTAATAATTTCTCAATTCCATCAGTTAACTTTATTGGAGAAGTAGTTAATGTAAGAAGTGAAGTTCCTACAATCAAATACACTAATCTAATCACCATAAAAAAGCCTCTATATAAACCTTCATTAGTTATTTTAATAAAACCATATTGAAACATGGCAGTCCCAGGTGTAAAAAAAACATTTATTACAAACGCAAAAATTATAACCATCATAATTGGTTTTAATCCTTTTAAAATATATTTTAAAGGTATTTTTGAACATTTTATTACTAAAAAAACAAATAAAGTAACTATCAGATATCCAACAATTGATTCAACAAGAAATATTGAAATCATATAAATAAAACTCGCAAGAATTTTAAACCTTGGATCTAAATCATGAATGATTGATTCACTTGGGTAATACTGACCTACCGTAATATCTCTAATCATTTTTAGCACTTCCTAAACATTGTATAATTACATCTTTTGCCTCATTAACATTAAGAACAGTTTTATCAATATTAAAACCTTTTAAATTAAGCTTATTAATTAATTCAGTCACTTGAGGAACTCCTAATCCTATACTAGTAAGTAACTCATACTCTTTAAATACAGTGCGTACATCACCATCTAAAATTTTCTCGCCTTTATCAAGAACTATTAATCGATCAACCAATTTTGCAACTTCCTCCATTGAATGAGAAACTAATAGTATTGTAACACCTTTTTCTTTATTAAGTAATTTTATCTGAGATAAAATTTCATCTCTTCCTTTAGGATCTAAGCCCGCAGTTGGTTCATCAAGTATTAATATTTCAGGATTCATTGCCAAAACTCCAGCAATAGCCACTCTTCTTTTTTGCCCACCGCTTAATTCAAACGGTGAAACATTATTTAGAAGTTCAAAATCTAAACCCACAAGACGCATTGCTTCTCTTACCCTCATATCAATTTCATCAACTTTTAAATTTAAATTCTTTGGACCAAAAGCAATATCTTTATATATAGTTTCTTCAAATAATTGATATTCAGGATATTGAAAAACTAATCCAACTTTTTTCCTAATAACACTTTTTTTTACTTCCTTACTAGTTAAATCAACCTCATTGATAAATACTTTCCCTTTTGATGGCTTTAATAAGCCATTAATGGTCTGAATTAATGTTGATTTACCAGATCCTGTATGCCCAATTAAACCAATAAACTCTCCTTGATTAATAGTTAAACTAATATTGTTAACAGCTATAGTTTCAAAAGGCATACCTTCATCATATATATAACTTAAATTTTCTATTTTAATTGACATAATTGTTCCACCATTTCATCAATCTTAATAATATCAACTTCAATATCTATACCTTCATTTTTCAGCATATGAGCAAGTAAAGTTACTTGAGGAACATCTAGTCCTAATTCTCTAACATCATCCACTCTTGAAAAAATTTCTTTTGGTGTACCTTCCATAATTATTTTACCATTATCCATAACAATTATTCTATCGGCATTTATAGCTTCATTCATAAAATGAGTAATATGAACAATTGTAATGTTTTCTTCTTTATTCAGTTTATGAATTGTTTTCATTACATCCCTTCTACCAATTGGATCAAGCATAGCTGTTGGTTCATCAAGCACTATACATCGCGGATGCATAGCAAGAATACCTGCAATAGCCACTCTCTGTTTTTGACCACCTGATAAAGAAGTAGTAGGTTTAACCATATACTCTTTCATACCTACTATTTCAAGAGATTTGTCAACTCTAGCTCTAATTTCGTCTCTTGGAATCGCTAAATTTTCTGGACCAAAAGCAACATCATCTTCAACTATAGTTGCTACGATTTGATTATCTGGATTTTGAAAAATCATACCAGCTGACTTTCTAATTTCCCAAATTAATTTTTCATCAGATGTATCCATCTTATTAATATAAATTTTACCTGACGACGGCAAATATATTCCATTAAACAATTTTGCTAAAGTTGATTTTCCAGATCCATTATGACCTATTATTACAACAAATTCTCCATCTTTAATTTTTATATTAATATTATCTAATTTAAAACTTCCATCTTCATATTCAAA
>JAYEHA010000032.1:0-24921 GCA_034659335.1 Bacillota bacterium | reverse complement strand
TTAGTATATTTTTTATGTTTCATTCTCATTTCTCTATTCATATCACGTTTATATAACTCTAAATCAATATTAAAACTATTTATAACTTTACCATATTGATTAATAGCTATTGCATCTTTAGCAATTATCATAGCACAAAGTCCGTAATCTTGAGTTACAATAATATCACCTTTTCCAGTAATATTTGCAATTTTAAGATCAGCATTTTCGCTACAAGAATCAACTGAAATAACTTCTGAATAACTACTTCTTATAACGTGATTATAATTTTTTACAATAACCACTTCTATCTTATATTTTTTTGATACACTTTCTACTTCTCTTATTACAGGACATGCATCTCCATCAATTATTATTTTCAAAAATATCACTCCTTAACAATTCATCTTATTTCGGATTAACGTGAACCATACAATGTTTTACATTTTCAATGTTTTTTTCGACTTCATCATGAACTTCTTGAGCTATTTTATGCGAATCATAAAGTTTTAAATTCCCATCAACGCTTATTTCAATATCAACATATATTTTACTACTATGTTTTCTAGTTTTTAATAAATCAATATCAATAACTCCTTTAATTTTAAAAACAGTGTCTCTAATTTCTTTAACTATTTCATCTGAAGCTGCAGTATCAATCATACCCTTTACAGATTCAATATAAATCTCTATTCCAATTTTTATAATAAAACCTGCAATCAATATTGAAGCAATAGGCTCTAATATTAAAATACCATTCATTGCACCTATAATACCAATAAGAGCCGCTATAGAAGATAATGAATCAGACCTATGATGCCAAGCATCGGCTTTTAATCCAGCACTATCAATTAATAATGCTCCTTTAATAGTATATCTGTACATCCATTCTTTAAATATAATAGATAATATTGCTGCATAAATAGCAATTACTCTTGGATGTGTATAAGTTTCATTTAATATAACTCCTATTGATTTATATGCAATTAATATACCTGTTATTATTAAAATTATTGCAAGAATTTTACTTGCTACCAATTCAAATTTTTCATGTCCATATTGATGTTCTTTATCGTCTTCTTTACTTGAAATTTTTACTCCATAATATGCAATAATCGATGTAAAAACATCAGAAATAGAATGAACTCCATCAGCAATCATTGCATTACTTTTACCAATAACACCTGCAATAATTTTAATAATTGATAGTATTACATTTCCAACAATTGAAACTAAAGTTATTTTTTTTGCAATTTTTATTCTATCATTCATAAATTCACCCACAATCTTGAAACCTCTAATAATTTTAATGCCATAATAACCATTACAACAGATAAAATTATTTTAACAATCTTATCACCTTTTTCTATTTGCAAATTACTCCCTATATATGCTCCTATTGAATTCCCAGTTGCTAAAATAAGACCTTTTAAAAAATCAACATTCCCACTTTTTATAAAAATATAAAGTGTTGGTATTGTATAAATAAAAACAATTAAAGCCTTTAAACTATTTATTTTAACTAATTTATAATTAGTTACTATAGTCAAAGTAGTGATGATCAAAAATCCGACTCCTGCTTGTATTGCTCCACCATAAATTCCTACAAAGAAAAAAAGAAGACTACCCACTAACAAACTATTTTTATTATCTTTTTCTATTATTTTTTTATATTTTATCTTTTTATGAGGTTGGAAAATAATAATTACAAGCATTACTAATAAAATCATACCAAGTAATTTATTAAAAATTTCTTCACTTAAATTAATAGCAATATTAGAGCCAATAATTGCTCCAACTATTGCTGGCAAAGCATATATTATCCCTCTTTTTATATCAAAATAACCTTTGCTTTTAAAATTATTAACTCCTATAAAAGTTTCCATTAAAATCGCAAGTCTATTAGTTCCATTTGCAACTTGTGAAGGTAGCCCCATGAAAATAAGCATGGGTAAAGTTAATAGAGAGCCACCACCAGCCATTACATTAATAAAGCCTGCAGTTATCCCCACAATAATTAATAATAAATAAAGCATTTAATCACCACCTATATAGTTGAGATATTGATATCTTATCACACTATGCATTAAAAAAATACTAGTTATTATCACTAAAAAATCTAAGTGATAGTAGCTAGTATTTGTATTATTAATATTTAAATTATAAAACTTTTTTTCTGAGTCTAATTGCATCTGGTGTAATTTCAACAAGTTCATCTTCTTCAATAAACTCTAATGCTTCTTCTAAAGTAAAATCTCTTGGTTCAATTAATTTTAATGCTTCATCATTACCCGATGATCTTACGTTAGTTAAATTTTTATTTTTACATGGATTTACATATAAATCAGCATCTCTTGAAGAAAGACCAATAATTAAACCTTTATAAAGATCTATTGCAGGTTTAATAAAAATTTCTCCTCTTTCTTTTAATTTAAATAATGAATATGCCATAGATTGTCCACTAACCATTGAAACCATAACACCATTTAATCTTCCAGGTATTTCTCCAACATGTTCTCCATAAGAATGGAAAGATCTTTCTAAAGTTCCTTCTCCTCTTGTAGAATTAATAAACTCCATTCTATAACCGAGCAATCCTCTAGTAGGAACTAAATATTCTAAAGTAGTTAATTCTTCTACTGAATGCATTGAAATCATTTGTCCTTTTCTTAGATTTAATTTACTAATAACTGCTCCAGAAAATTCATCTGGAACTTGAATGATTACTTCTTCATATGGCTCAAGTTTAGCTCCATCAACTTCTCTTAATAACACTTCAGGTTTTGAAACTCCTAGTTCGTATCCTTCTCTTCTCATATTCTCGATAAGAATTGATAAATGAAGTTCTCCTCTACCAGAAACTTTAAACCCTTCATTACTTGGTAATGGCTCTACTAATAAACCAACATTTGATTCTAACTCTCTATCTAAACGTTCTTTTATTTTTCTATTAGTTAAAAATTTTCCGCTTCTACCAGCAAACGGTGATTTATTAGGATAAAAATTCATAGATAAAGTTGGTTTTTCGATTTCTATTAATTCCATTGGATCCACTTTACCTATTTCTCCTACAGTTTCGCCTATTTGAATATCTGAAAGACCAGCAAAGACAACAATATTTCCGGAATGAGCTTTTGTAACTTCAACTCTCCTAATTCCTTCATATACATATAATTTACTAATTTTTCCTTTTACAATATTACCTTCTCTATTAGAAATCTCAACTTGTTGTCCTAAGTTAATAATTCCTTTCATTATACGGCCAATTCCTAATCTTCCTACATACTCATCATAATCTAATGTAGAAGCTTGTAATTGTAACGGTTCATCATCAAGATTTGGATAAACCTCTACTTGATTTTTAACAGTTTCAATAAGTGGTAAAATATCATTATTCTCATCTTCCCATTCATATCTAATAACACCATTAACAGCACTACCATATAAAATTGGAAAATCTAATTGCTCATCAGTAGCTTTTAATTTAATAAATAAATCAAATACCATATCAACTACTTCTTCAGCTCTTTGATCTGGTTTATCCATTTTATTAATCATTAAAATCGGTCTTAATCCATGTTCTAAAGCTTTTGATAATACAAATCTAGTTTGAGGCATAGGGCCTTCTGATGAATCCACTAATAATATTGCAGTATCTAATGTTTTCATTATTCTTTCTACTTCAGATGAAAAATCAGCATGACCTGGTGTATCTACAACATTTATTCTTAATCCGTCATGTTGAATCGAACAATTCTTTGAATAAATCGTAATTCCTCTTTCTTTTTCTAAATCATTCGCGTCCATGATACACTCAACATGCTCTTCATTATCTCTAAAAACACCAGTCTGATCTAATAATGCATCTACTAATGTTGATTTTCCTGCATCAACGTGCGCTATAATTCCAATATTTATTATATCTTTTCTACTCATATCGTCTCCTTTTTTCACTCATTAACAGATTGTATACCTAAATCATTAATATGTGAAGTATTATTTGTATTTTTTTTTATATCTGATAAAATATAGTTGGTGATTATAATGATAAGAATAATAAAAAACGATTGGGAAGATATTTTTAATAAAGAATTTAATAAAGATTATTTTAAGCAACTTTCTTCTTTCATTAAAAATGAAAGAACTATATATACAATTTTACCGAAAGAAAACGATGTGTTTCAAGCTTTTAATATGTGTTCCTATAAAAACACAAAAATAGTTATTATAGGACAAGATCCATATCATGGTAAAAATCAAGCGCACGGATTATGTTTTTCTGTTAAACCTGAAAATAAAATTCCGCCTTCTTTAAGAAATATTTATAAGGAACTGAAAAGTGATATTGGATGTGATATTCCAAACCATGGTTATTTAATTGATTGGGCAAAACAAGGGATTTTAATGATTAATGCAGTTTTAACTGTAAGAAATGGAGAAGCTAACTCTCATAAAAATAAAGGATGGGAGCAATTTACTACTGAAATAATTAAATCTATAAATAATAAAACTACTCCTGTAATTTTTATTTTATGGGGAAATTTTGCTCAAAACTTTGAAAAATACATTACTAATGAAAACCATTTGATAGTTAAATCATATCATCCAAGTCCACTTTCAGCATCAAGAGGCTTTCTAGGTTCAAAGCCATTTTCAAAATGTAATGCTTTTTTAAAGAAAAACAATTTAAAAGAAATTAATTGGTGCATTAAATATAGAAAAAATAATTAATTCTTATTATCTTTTCTATATTTAATAATATTGACATCTTGTAAAACCATCATTAAATCTGTTGTAATAAACTCTTCAATCATAATTATGACGCTATTAATTCTTTCTTCACTACCAATGACTTCTATTATAACAGGCAAATCATTTGACATTCTTAAAATCCTTGCACTGTGGATATCACTATTAAGTTCATATCCTTCAATCCCTTTAATCACAACTGCAGCAGCTAAATTACTCTCTTTTATTTTCTTAAGAATAACATAATGTAACGGTTTATTATGAAATTTATCTGATTCATTTAAAAATATCTTTAATAATTTTCCATTTGAACTTATTTTCATAACTCCTCCTTATAGAATTATTCTTAAAAAACGCTTATTAATGATTTTCCTAACCAAACACCAAATAAACTTAATGATAAATTTAACCCAATATTTAAACTTCCAAGTAAATAATCACTTTCACCTAGCATTCCAATAGTTTCATAACTAAATGTTGAAAAGGTAGTAAGACCGCCCATTAATCCTGTTGTTAAAAACAACCTCATTGTACTCGAAATCGAAAAGGAAGTTAAACTTGCTTCCATGATAAGACCAATTAAAAATCCACCTAAAATATTTACTATTAAAGTTCCATATGGAAATGCCCCACCAAAAAATTTAATACTCCATCCTGAAATTAAATATCTCAATGACGCCCCAATAAAGCCTCCACAACCTACCGCAATTAAACGCATACTTACCCCTTCCAATTTATCTTTTCTTTAAAATTTAAAATATATATGAATATTATAACATATTCAAAGTTAAATATCTTTTCTCCTTTTTTGTATTGCATATCTTTTGTTTGTTTCATGTATCACTTTCTTGTTGTTATTTCTTTTATTTTACCATTTCAAGATCTTCAAATATAATCATTGTATAAAGTGTTTTTTTATTTGAATCACTTCTTAATTTTTTCTTGATTTAATGGCGGATATTTTATTTCAGACATATTTTCTATTGCATATCCATATCCTTTTGACAAGTTTTCATCTCTAAAAATAGTTAATTCTATTTTAAAAGGATGATTATCAGAACTATAATCAAAACTATACTCGTATTTATATTTATATCCAATTTGATCTTTATATGTAACTAGAAAATAGTATTGATATTTAGGATAGTCCCAATTTTCCTTTATTGATAAAATATTTTCCACATCAATATTTTGTCTTGAAATATATTTATCCAAATTTTTATTAGCAATATACTTCGTACATGGATACAAATAAAACCAAATTGAAAATATTATTAATATTAAAATTAATATAAACATTCCTATTTTTTTATTGTAAAACCTCCTTTATTTTATATTGTACAAAATCGCTTCGCGATGATGACCCTTGATCACTATCTCGAAGCGATTTTTATGTATTGATAGTAGACCTTTTATACAAAAGAAAAAGAGGTGCTACTATCATGTTAATTTTATCATCTTTAAACCATAACTACAATTACATATTTATTATTTCTTTATCTAAAGGTCCTCCAACTTTTTTTTATTTTGTTTCTTAACAGTTGAAATTAATTTTTATGCCTTAAAGGAAGACACCTTATGATAAAAGAAATCTATCAAAATTATTTAAATAAATTCTATGAAATGTTAGAGTTACAAGATTTAACAAAAAATACCATTAAAAATTATACTTCTTTTCTACTTCAATATTTGACTTGGATTAATACAAATCTTTCTAAGTATCTTGAAGATATTTCTTATGACGAAATTCGTCTTTATATTTTAAAGAAACCTTTTGATAAGTACGAAGTTCCATTTATGAAAACTACTCGAAAATTACCAACAATTTATTCAAAAGAAATAATCTTTCAATTCATTGATTCTTTTAAAAATATAAGACATAAAGCTTATGCTGCTATTCTTTACTCTTCTGGTATCAGAGTTTCTGAACTTCAACATCTTCGATATGAAGATTTCAGTAGAAAAAATATGATGCTTCGCATTAAAGAAACAAAATCTAGAACTGATCGTTATGCTATTTTATCCAAAAATGCCTTAGCTATTTTAACGAAGTATTGGAATTCTAATAGAAAGCCTAAAGGTTATTTGTTCCCTGGTTATCATTATAGAAATAAATCTGTTTCTAAAAATACTATCAATAATGTTTTTAATGATCGTTCAAAGACTTTTGGAGTAAAAATCACACCTGTCTGTCGCAAAAATCACAAAATGTTCTAAGTTTATAAATTTAAAATCTTGAGATGTTTCATTCCTACAAAATTTCAAATCGCAATTTTCTTCTAGTAATTCATAAATTGTATTTTCTTTATCATTTTTATCTCCGATACATATCCAGAAAAAATTCTATTCATTGTTTTAGTAACCGTATAAATAAGTTAATAATTGAGCCTAACGTTTGCTTATTATCGACGTCTACTTTGACCTACAAAGCTTGGACCCTTTAAAGAATAAATGTGCGGAGCGAACAGTAATATAGTGTTAGTTAAAGTGACTCATCTTCCCCATTACAATTTATTCAAGCATGTTCCCATCCTTATCAAATACAGCTATGCCACCACTCCATTCAACTAATATATAGTTATTGCATATTGCAACATCAAATGACCAAGCCATTTCTTCTAATTCAACTTGCCACTCAACTATACCCTCTTTATTTATAGAAGTAAGAAACGGTCCATATATTCCTGTTACATAAATGTGACCATCTTCACTTACTCTTGGTGGATGACTTTGTAAACCTACAAAAACTGATTTCCATAAAACCTGCCCAGTATTTATATCTAAAGCATTCAATTCTCCACTTACTACTATATATATTTTGTCTTTAACCACAGCAACTGGAGAATATACTGGCAACTCAGTAACTTGTAGTTCTCCCCATGACACATCCCAAATAATATTATTATTATTATCAAACACTTCAAGAACACAAATTATTCCATCCTCTAATTTATTTGTACGTTCAGAATATAGTTTAATAACTTTATCTTCTAAGTAAATATCATCATATAAAGAATTCGTATCATTATTTTTATTAAATAAAATCCTTTTCATTATATTATACTCAGAATCACACTTTTCAAGTTTTTGCTGTAACTCAGTTACATCAATACTGAAACTATCAATTTGTACTTGATCATCATCTCTAACATTAGTTGATTTTAATTCTTTTATTTGTTCTTCATAAGCAAATCTTAAATCTTCTAATTTTTGTTCATATGATATTTTTTGCATCTCAATCTCATTATTAAGCTTAGCTATTTCAATTGTATTAGAGTTACTAGTACATCCGGTTAATATTAAAACAAGTATAATTAGTATAACTTTACCTCTCATTTCAACTCTCCTTCTATTTTATTGAATATCTTATAACAAAAAATTCATTTCAGCTAACGTTTTTGATGTCTTCCGAAGTCGCTAAATTTCAGAAATATCATGTTATGCATAGTCTTATCCGCATTTTTAAATAAATCATCATAAATAATAAATGACTCAACTTTTATTAGTTACACTTCTCATCTAATATAATATAAAATTTCATTATCATCAATCCACTCTGGCTTAAACCTATTTGTTTCAGCAGCTTCTACAACTATTTCTTCTTTTGTCATCAAATTATAGATTGATAATGTTGTCATTTTATTACTTTTTATATACTCGTTAAATGCTATTATATCTAATGAAACAGGATAATCAATCTAAACAATAAATCCTATGTTTGGATTTAAAACATATTCAACCGACATAAAAGAGAATCACTATACTTTACAAATTCCCAAGTTTCAGTATCTATTTTTATATATGCAATAGTATTATAAGTCTCCTTTAATGAACACTACAAAATATCTCATCTACCTCAGTTGCGGTAATTGTCAAGCCAATTTATTTTTTGAACCAAAACTCTATTAAGCTTTTTGTTACAAAGCATACACGTATTCACGAGTCGTACATTCTCCATAAAATTCTCCGAATTATGTTTCCTGTCTTTAATTTTCTGTTCCAAGATATATTATTGACATCCTCCTCGTTCGTGACATTAGGAACGGGCGGGGAGGATGTCAATTATAGTTTACTCTATCAATCCTCTATTTTTTAGTTTTTCTACATACAAATCATTTATATACTTGGTATCTACTTTGAATGGATCAAACTCCAAAAAATTTCTTGAATTACTATATCTGATTTCCATATCTATTTCTTCGTATACTTCAATTATTTCGATTAACAAGTAATCCAAGTCTTCTATTAAAATTTCATTTTCTTCTGTATTTTTTTCTTTATTTGAAGTTGATATATTCCTTATTTTTTCTAATAACCCATCATAATATTTCCAAAGAATTCTCTCGTTATCATCAACACCAAATTTACCAGAAACCATTGTATCTGAATTGCTATGATTGATATTTTGACCTATATTTAGCATTAGGGAAAGTAAATATTTATTTTCAACAAATTCACGATATCCATCATCAATGTAACTTCTTAACGTCATTGGTATTTCGTACCATGTAACTCTTCTATCTTCCAATAAATCTCTCGTTCTATAATATCCATACTTGAAGTTGTTAATTTGTACTACAACTAAACTAATAAAAATTAACACAATAATTATTTGCTTCATTCTATTTTTATCGAATCTCACTAATTCTGCCTCCTTATTGATCTAGTTACACTTATAACTAGAAGAAATCATTTCAGATAACAATTCTTGTTCACGACGTTTCATCACCTTAGAAGGTATTGCTCATGCCGCAATTAAGGACTAATACGACGACTTTTCCAATAGGAATACCCTAGCAATTATCTTTCATGAAACCTAATTTATATTTTCCTTCAAACAATTATTCAAGTTTTATCGTATAAACAATTGCTAAAATAAATAACAATACAGTGCCATAAAATAAAAAAACAATTGCTGAAGGTATTAATCTATTCACTTCAATTAATGCACCTGTAAAACCTATAAAATATGCAAGTAAATTAAATAAAATAACTTTCTTATAATTTATAAATCTCATTACACCAAGTATGACTAACCCAATAAACACGCAGATTATCCCTACTTTCCATAAATTATTAGTATTATTAGAAATTATAAATTTCAAATATTCTAATGTACTATTCCAACCTTTAGAAGGGTATATACCTACGACAGTAATAAGTCCTAAAACACTTAACATTTCACCTGTTATTAATAATGTTTTTATTGCATTTTTTCTCATACTCTATCCCCTGTCTACTAAAATCATCCAACTTATTTCAATTTTTTCTTACCGCTATTATATGCCGTTGCCCCAAAACTACTCGTTTCTATAATAATTTGAAGTTACATTTCTCTTGAATATTTCTCTTTTGATTTTTTTCCCATCTTGATATACGATTCCTTTAGATTTTTCTTGTTTTCTCCATTTATAAAGTGTCTGCTCATGGATCTTGTTCTTTAACTAGATCTGAAACTTTTTTTGTTATCAGGTGGTAACATTTTCTTTATTAATTTCTCTTTGAATTCCTTACTATAAATTGCATAAATACTTCCTCTCTTAATTTATGATATTAGCATATATCATTTCTACCTTCCTGACAACTATCCTAACATAAGGGCCCCCAAAGAAATACCCCGAAATGAATGAGACAATTTCTTATAACGTGTATGTGTTTGCAACGTCCCCCAACCTTTTAGAAAGAGGTGATCATTCCTAATAAGAACTAATGCACCAACTGTACCTTTAAATCTTAGTTTGAGGGATATTGTAAGCACACTGTTAGGCGATAGAAAATACGGAAACTGCCAAATCGTATTAATTAAGACTGTTTTATATTTGAGTGTTGATTTTGAATCATTACACTCAAATATAAATTATATGGGTATATGCATTTTATTCTTTACTGAAACATAACTAATTTATATGGAGAAACACTTTGTATGTAATCCAAGTTACTTGAGATTATAGATTTCACAACATCATTAAAGGTTAATGTGTTGTCATTAGTTAATACAACAACCCCGCTATCTTTCAATGGATTTCCAAACTTCCCTTCTAATGTTAACAAATACAAAAACGGTTGTTTTTCTTGGTTTTCAGAACTACTATCAAACAAATAATAATAACCATCATTAAAAAATAAATCATAAAAATAAGGACTATTACTATCTTCTGTGTAAAAACCAACCATACGAATACCTATATTGTTGCCTTGTGATGCAGTTTCGATATAATTATCCCATACATCATTATTCGCAATTACTTCTAACCCTTGCTTAAGAAAATATCCATCTTTTTCAGCATCTTCAACTGTATACTTCGTGGGTAAATTTATAAAACCTGTATAATTCCCATTAGCGTCAAATGAAAATTCTATTGTTTCATTGCTATTCTTTGCACTACATGCCGTTAACAACCCGACAATACAAGCAACTATAAAAAATAATACAATAATCTTCTTCATCAATAACTCCTCCTAAAATTGAAATACAGATTGCAGTTTTTAATCGCTAGTATTTTCTTTCGCCTAACGCCAGTCGCCTTGACAACTATCCTAACATAAGGGGTTTTTGATGTCTTGCGATCTATGCAGCATGTCATAAACATCGTGTTATCTGATTTAGTGGCGACTCAAATAGTAAAATATATATTATCACCCTATACTTATTTCTACTAATTTCTGAAATCATATTCACCATCAGGAAGCTTTATAATATGCCCATTAATTTTGATTCTACTATCATCTATCCATTGAAAAGAAACTTCGTTTTCTCTATAACTCCAATATATATCATCTTTTTTTTTAAAAAAAATACCATCATTATTATTTCAGCTCTAATAGATGAAGCTACTCTCGAGTGTATAAGTTCAACTAAATAAAAATTAACCAAATATTCCCCCGTAGGAGATTTAGTAGATTCTAGATAATTTCCTTTTGGTAATTATGCATAGTAAAAAAATTATAATGAATTATTGCTAATACTATAGACATAATTATAAATATTATAAATATATTTTGAATTATCTTCTTAATTTTATTTGCCATAGAAAATTTCTCCTTTTATAAATAATTTCAAAATATAATACACTATGAGTATTACAGTAACAATTCGTATATTAGCATATTATATAATCACATATTGAATCCTACTCTAGCCACTATTTTAGATAACGTTTCTGGTATTTACGCTATGCTGTAATTCTTGGCGACACTTTTGCCCCGCAAAAGTAATAATAATCAGCATGGAGCGAATACCATGTTAGCTGATAGTCAGATTATTACATTTCACTTAAGTCATCTATTTTAAACTTAAATAGTAATACCTTACTATCTTTATTTATAATTTTCTTTATTGAATCTGATTTTTGATAATCATAATGAATTAATTCATTTCCTTTTATTTCTCTATAAACTGCTAATATTATTTCTTCTCCTTTTTTGATTTTAAAAGTCTTATCGATAATAGCATTTTGCCATGTATATATATTATCATTTTCATTAAAAGTAAAATCCAAATCAATAGGTTAAATGACACTTGAGGGTGAATAAAAGAAAATAGAAGAATTCGCATCACTTGAGTTAACAATTCCAAAACTCAGTTTCCCCTCTTCACTATTTTCATTCGGATTAAGATAATAATTATAAGAGCTTAATGGATTGGGAGCTATTTTTTCTCCATTTTCATATTCCTCTACCCATAAACAAACCCAAGTTTTATCAGCATTCTCTAATTTATATTTATAATCAAATATTTTCCCTAAATACAATTCTTCAAAAGTCTTCTCATAATTTGAATCATTATTCCGTGAAATATAAGCAACTGTTTCTTTGACATTAGTATTTATCGCCTCACAACCAATAGAAAATAATAATCCTATGACTAAAATTAATATTATAAATATTTTTTTCCTTGCGCACATAATCCCTCCTTTGACTAATCAAATTAAATTGTTTTCTATAAGTTTTTTACCGATTTCAGATAATGTCTCGCGTGTTTACAAAGCGGAGATCCTACATCTCCCAGCCATTTTGTAAATGCGCTGTTATGTAAAGTATTTTATTTTTCAAATTTTATTTAGAATAATGACTGTTTAAATATACCATCAACAATATCTATCTCACTTCTTAACATTTTCAATCTGACCTTCTTATTTTTTAAACCCATTATAGCGTTAGAAGTCGTACGTAGATCAATTTTCAAAATCTTATATTTCTTTTTACTCTCTTTCCATTCATAATTCTTTATATCTGTCCATTCAATAACAAAATCAGTGCTTACAATTGCATTTTCACATATTTTATTTTTCCTCAGACCTCTTATTACAAAATATATAATTACAAATATAAACACAATTTGAATTCCATAATCAATCCAATGAGTAAAAATACCACTTTTTATACTTCCAATTAGTAATATTAAATAAAATATTACATTCCCCCAGTCTGAATATGATTTTTTTGAGAACTCAAATATTAATTCACCAGAGTTATCTATCTTTTTTCTCTCAGAGATCGTAAATCGAATTAAAATTGCAGACACTACAATAATAAATAATAATTTCAATACTACAAATAATTTAAACATACTCGCTGCTCCTTTTTATTAAATCTGTCACATTAACGTTTCCACTATTTACGACGTTACTTTATCTAAATATAAGAAACATACTTCATATATGAACAAAACTTTATGCCGTCTATGTTTGATGTTCTAAACAGCGTGTTATCTGCTGACTACTTAACAATAATTATTTATTCTTCAAAGAATTGTTTTAATTGATAAACAAGGGATTTTATACTAAATTATTGAATTAATCTGAATTGTACAAATTATTCTATCAACGCTATTAAATCAGTAATTTTTGAATTAGTTGACCAATAAACATTATTCATATATAAAATGTATTCTTCTGAATCATTATTAGATTTAAAAACAGTTGCAGTATCTAGAACAGATTCATTTTTCTTATATCTAATCTTTATATCCATTTTTTTCAACTTCTTACTATAAGGATAAAATGACTGAACGAAAATATTATCTAATTCTACTATAAATCCTCCATATGATACAAGATCAATTATTTCTTGATCAAATTTATAAGATACTATCTTATCGTCATGAACAATACTAATAATATTAGCTTTATCTATTAATCTAATATTATCATTTATATATCTATCTGTGTCCATAAACCAAACCATAATCGTAACGATAATAACCATTACTAATTTTATTATTTCTTTCTTTCGCTTCTTAATCTTGCACCTCCTAAATTATAAATTTATCAATTACAGTGCTTTACTTTTTTATATCAATAAAAGTCAATTATCATTATAGTTAGGTTTGCAGATAACGTTTTTGATATCTTCCAACGTGTGAAGCATGCCGAAAACATCATGTTAGATGCTGTAATATGCGTAAATTTATTCTATCACTCTAATTCTTGAAATTTTCTCAAATGTTGATATATTGCATTTTTCTGATTTTTAGTATGCCGTAATACCCTAGTTTTCTCTCCATTATTTATAATTTCTAAAATTCCTGAGTCAGAAAATTTGATTTTATCAATACTATCATAATCATAATAGATTCCTACTAAAATATATCCGCTCCCTGTTACATAAAACCTTTCACTTATGGGTCTTGGCAAAACAATAGTACAAACTGGCCCTATCAAAGCCACTATTACAGCGCTTGAAAATAAAAATAAATAAAACGCAATAACTAAAATCATGCGAAATAAATATTTATTTATAGAATAATCAATGATCTTCTTTGCACCCATTTTTTTAACCCGTTTATACATTACAACTTCACGAATAATAACTAAAGCCAAAGCGAATATTGCAAATTCAAAATGTATATATCTGAGTTTTATATCCTTATTCATCCGAAAAAAAATCATTATAAAATATAATAGTGCAATAAAAACCATGAAAATTAATTCATTAAATCTAAATTTTTTTATTTTAACACCTCACTTACTAGCATATTATTGCATTCTAACGTTCTTGATGTCTTCCGAAGTCATTTAATTTCGGAAATATCATGTTAGACGAAGTATTTTCAAAAACTATTCTCGGTTTATTACTTTTCCATTGTTTTTTACTCTCATTATGATTTCATCTTTCACAGGATTTTTTATAAAGGAAATAAACACATGAAAAGATTCTAATTTTCTATTAATAATATATGTTATTTGATCATTATCGATTTTTTCAATCTCGATGTCATCTTTAAACTCCTGCTTTAAAAACGCAATTTCATGCTCTCGAGATTTTGGGTCGGTCAATTTAATAGCACCTTCGCTATCAGATTTACTATTAAAGAATAGAATGTAATAATATTTACTATCTTCACTTTTCTCTATTTGAAATTCCCTATCAGTCCCAATAAATTTTATTTCAATATTATTTATAGAGTCCGAAATTTTTCCGTTCTCAATATCATGATAATCAAATGACAATGATAATAAAATAGGAACCTTACCACCGTGTTAGGCGCAGTTTTATGTTCGGTTTACATATAATAAAATTATACTTATTATTCTTTTCTATCTGATAATCTATCAAATATGTGATTAAATGCACTATAATAATTTGTTTTCAAATCATAAAAATTCCCTTTAGAACTTCTCCCTCCACCACGATTACTTCCCTCAATAATAATTACATTTTCATTTATATTGTTATTTGGTTTCTCTAAATTGTTCAAAGGAGCTATTACATATACATCCCAATTTTTTTTAACCAAATCATCAACTTTTTCGTTAGAAATTCTTGTATTGACAAATAATGCGTCGTAAGTTTCCGAATTTAACTCATCAATATCCCTCAACTCAATATTATCAAGTTGAATATTATTATCTGTTTTAAAACCAAAATTACCGATTACAGCAATATCTAATGGTACTTTCGAGCCTAAAACTAATTTTCCTATATCATATTTCATGAAATCCTGAAGAGTTTTATCTTTCCACTCAATCACTATTTTTTCAACAATATCAGTTTGTGTTTTTACTATTGATAACAATTGTTGAGTTTCACTAAAAATCAATTTTCTGTTGTCGGTCAGTTGAAATTCCAACACTTGAAACTCATTTTCTAACGTCATTGACTTTATATTTGAGTCATTAATATAGGCTATTAAAATATCACTATTATTAGCAAATGATTTTACTCTTAAAAGTCGATATTGATAGTCATCACTTGGCATATAATCACTTTTTGATTCGTCTTTTTTATTACATAGAGCATGATTTTCTACTACATATAAACCAAAATAATTTTTAAGATAAATTATACCAACCATTTCATCATTTTCTATAGCAACTAATTCACCCCCCATCCATTTTTCAGAATCATAAACCAAATATTTTGACTTATTTATACCAAGCCTATCATCAAAATATTTTTCTATCGTATGCTCTAGTTGTTTTGGAAATATCACGTTTAAAACATGAGGTCCTATTATTAAAATTGATATGAGAACAACAATAACTATACTACTTCTTTTCATGACTTAACCTCTCCTATAATATGCTTCCTATCCAATCTTAGTTAACAATAACTTCAGAACATAAAATTGCGCCTAACGTTTCTGTTGTTTCTGAAGTTTTTTATTTTAGAAACAATCATGTTAGAAGTAGTAAGAGTTATTAGATTTATTTACTCCACACTTCCTCTAGATACTTTAAAAATTCCTCATCAGAATATCTGATTTTTGTTCCTATTTCTCCTAAAAAAGGAATTTCTCTAATAATTTCAATCCTTCTTTTTTCCTTATTTATTCGAATATCATTAATTTTTTCCCATTTATATTTCTTTCCCATAAAGAAAATACCATTTTCATAGATACTATTACGAATCGTTATATTGTTTAAACTGTTAAAGATAAAGTATATTTCTATAATTATAAAATATAAAAAAATTACATAGAAAAAAAATTGTTTAGCTCCTTCTGGTTTCTTAAAAATATAAAATATGATAATACCTAAAATAAATATAATATTAATTGCTAAAACATTTTTTATTTGATCCTTATCTTCAATTTTATAAATTCTTTTCTTTAATTTTTTGTGGCAATAATCTTCTCTATTATAATGTTTTATACTTATTAATACTTCATATACTAATGCAATAATCGGTAATTGATAATATCAATGTATATTTTGCAATATTCAAACTGATCATTTCAATATTGTTATTATTAATAATTTCATAATTAGAATATACAAAATATCTTATTATTTGATTTGTAATAAGGAAACTAAATATTGTCATAAAAAAACTTTCAAAAATCATCATATTCTTCCTTGTAATTCTTATTAATTCTAACTCCCGTATTTCCGACACTCCACTTTCTCTCTTATGTCGGTAATCTCTCCAAATCGTCATGATAACCGAAGTTCGGTAATGCACCCTTATTAGCTTTATTACCGAAGTTCGGAAACATTGCTATAAGGAGTCTAACGGATTTGGTATTCCTTGTATTGATTTTTTTGATACATGTGTGTATATTTCAGTAGTTTTTGAACTTGAATGTCCTAACAACTCTTGAATATACCTTAGATCTACTCCTGATTCCAATAAGTGCGTTGCGACTGTATGCCTTAAGCTATGAAAAGTCGTTTTCTTCTTAATCCCAGCTTTTTTTGCAGCTCTATTATACACTTTTTGCAAAGTTCTTGTTGTTATAGGAGCATTTTTATCAAGATTTTCAAATAACCACTTATTAGGTTTATACTCTTTATAATAATTTCTTAATTGAGTTAACATTTTTTTAGATAAGTTAGTTACTCTATCCTTTCTGCCTTTTCCTTGTCTAATAGTAATTAACATTCTATCACTATCAATATCATTTAACTGTAAATTTGCAACTTCACTTACTCTTAGACCACATGAATAGGCAATCATAACTACTGTTAAATGTTTTTTATTTTTAATTACACCAAAAATCTTCTTTATCTCATTTTTACTTAATACTTTAGGTAATTTTTTTCTTTTTTAGGTCTTTGAATTTTTATCACTTCTTGATATGAACAAACATTAGATACTCTTAAATATGATTTAATAGCATTTACAGCTTGATTCGTATACGAATGACTTAAATTTTTGGCCTCCAATAAAAACAATAAATATTCATTAATTCTATCTACATCAACTAAATTATCTGAAAATTTCAAATATGTACTTAAGTGACGTGTATAATTTTTTATTGTTTTAGGACTATATCCTTTTCTCACTAAATATTGTCTTAATATTTCAACTCTATCACCTATACTATTTGATCTATCTGTAACTTTATAATTTTTTAGATTTACTAAATCATCATATTTAATAAAAGGAAAACTCCAAAGCCCACTCTTTTTATTCCATTTACCACCTCCAATACGTTTTAATTTTTCAACCATATCTGGATCATATCCAATAGACACTTTTACATCATTGTTATCGTTTATTTATTCATTAATACTAATACAGTTTAACATTTTTAAATAATCACATCAAGCATATTCTTACATTATTTTACTTTGTAATATTATTGTAATGTTTTCTTTTAATACAAAAAACTGCCTTTTCAGACAGCTAATTATATTAATATTTACATGTATTCATATAACTTCCTAATTTTTAACTACTCAAACCCCATTTTAATAATTTATTTATTGAAAATGAGGTTTTTCTATTTACTTATTTATTTATAATTGTTTACTTATAACTTTTGCCATTTCCTTTACGACTCTTACATCTTTTATTCCAAAAGCCTTTAATATTTCTTTCTGCTTCGATGAAACTGCATGATCTAATCTATAAATACCATCCAACCTTTTTATCATCTTCTAGCATTTTATCTTTTAAACTTGTATAAATCTTACCCTCTATTTTATGAAGTTAACATTCTATTATTATTAAAGATATATATTGTATAATTTTAACCTTAAATAATTAACTCTTCTAAAAAAGGATTATTATTCTCTTTTACTATTTTATCCGATTTAATCATACCATCAGATAATGTAATAATCCGTTTTGCTTGATTTGCAACATACTCATCATGTGTAATTACAATTACAGTTTTCCCTTCTTCATTTAATTTATTAAAGATTTTTAAGATTTCCTCACCAGAATGAGTATCAAGATTACCTGTTGGTTCATCAGCTAAAATAATCTCTGTATCACATATTAATGCTCTAGCTATTGCTACCCTTTGTTGTTGACCTCCTGATAATTCTGTAGGCTTATGATTAACTCTATCACCTAATCCTACTTTTTCAAGAAATTCCATTGCTCTTTTTACAGTCTCACTTTTTTTATAGCCTTTAAGTAATAATGGAATTTGAACATTATATAAAATATTAAATTTACTTATTAAATTAAACTTTTGAAATACAAATCCAATTTCTCTATTTCTTATTTCAGCTAAATTATCTTCAGTAACATCATCTATATTTTCACCATTTAAATAATACTCGCCTTCACTTTTAGTATCAATACAACCTATTATATTCATTATTGTAGATTTACCAGAACCAGATTTTCCTAATATTGCAACATACTCTCCTTTAACAATATTTAAATCAATTCCTTTTAAAACTTCAAGTTCTACATTACCCATCATATATGATTTTCTTACTGCTTTTAAACTAATTAGTGGTTTACTCATCTTAATCACCCTTTCTTAATGAGTTAGTTAATAATTATATTTACACTAGATGCATAAGTATAATTCGTTTCATTGTCAGATTTTTCTTGCGCATCTGTAAGTTCAGCATCAATAACTACCATAACACTCATACCTCTAACTAAATTTTCAATTTCATAACTCATATCAGGATCAGCACTCGATTTAATACTTATCCCAACTGGAATTATAACTTCTCTAGTCTCTCCACTTTTTTCAAACGATGTCATCCTAGAACCACCACCCGATTTCATTCCACCTTTCCCTGTAGTCTGCGCTGTCGTTCCAACTAAAGGATTAATTTCTGTTGTTGAATCTTCCTTTTCTCCAGAACCAGTGCCGCTTCCATCCCCTGATCTTTCAGGAATTTCATACAAGTCAAGTGTAACAATATTTCCAACAATTTTACTTATTTCTCCTGTAATTTTTTCTTTATCAAAATTAACTCCAATTTCTTCATCTAATTCATTATCTTGTATAACTTCCTCTTCAACTTCTATATGCGTAATTTCAATTTCTTCTTTTATATCAGAATTACTTGTACATCCACTTAATGCTAATACTAATGTTAATGTTAAAAATATTATTCTTTTTTTCATTATTTTCCCTCCAATTTATTCATATCGTAATGCATCTATAGGTTTTAAACTAGACGCTGACAATGCTGGGTAATACCCAAAAAATGTTCCTGTAAATATTGAAAATACTATTGCAAGTAAATAAGCATTCGCTGATGGTATTACCAAAATTGATGTGTATCTCATTAATGGCACTAATATGAAACTAAGTAAAATTCCTATTGTCGCACCAATTATACTTATTGCAACTGATTCAAATAGGAATATCAAAAGAATAACTTTTCTCTTAGCACCAAGTGCCTTTAAAATTCCAATTTCTTTAGTTCTTTCTTTAACAGATACAAACAATACATTCATAATTCCTATTCCACCAACTATTAGTACGATTATAGCAACAGATGTTAATAAAATCGTCATCATTTTAGCAGAATCTTGTGCAGCAGTTAATGCACTTCCAGCATCCTTAATCATAAATGGATTACCACCACTTGAAATATATTTATTATTTAATATATTTGTAATTTCTTCATTTAACATAATTGTTTCTTCAACAGAATTTGCTTGTAACATTAACGACGGCTTTATATTCTTCCCAGTAATATACGATTCATAAGTTGTATACGGGAAAAATATTGATTCATCAGCTGATGAAAAACCAACTAATTTTCCATTTGATCTTAATACTCCAATAATCTCATAACGTCTTCCATCTACTTTTAAATATTGTCCTATTGCATCACTTGAAGATTCAAACAGTGTTATTGCCACTTCTTGCCCAATAGTAACAACTTTATGTTTACGAGAAACATCTTCATCTTGAATAAATTCTCCAACTTCCATATCAAAACTATTTATATCAATGAAATTTTCATTAACTCCAAGTGCCCCACCAGAAAACTCTTCATATCCATAACTAGCAGTAATATTTCCTTGTATAAAAATCTCAGAGTTTTTTAGTAAAACTGAATTTTCTTTTATATAGTCAAGATCTTCTTCAGAAACTAATGCACTCGCGCCCCTTCCAGACATAACTGTTAAAATATCTGCATTAAGCTTAGAAAATTGCTCTTCAACTGATTTCTGACCTCCTATGCCAATGGAAATTACTAAAACTATAGTAGCTGAGCCAACAATTATTCCTAATGTAGTTAAAAAAACTCTGAATTTATTAGATAAAATATTTACAATAACTGAACGCAATATTTCACTTAGTCTCATTATTACACCACCTAATTTTCATAAACAAGTTTTTCACCAACAGATAAGCCTTCTAAAATCTCAACATTCCTACCATCAGTTAAACCAGTAATTATTTTTCTTTGCTCTGCAGTATTTTCACCTGTTACAACGTTTACAACTTGACCTGCTTCTACCTTTTTAACAGCTTTATTTGGAATCTTTATAACATCTAATTTTTCAAGAATAATAAATGTAGTTGTTACAGTCATTCCATCCATTATATCTCTATCATCTTCTAATAATTCCAGAGTAACTTGATAATTAACAATACCATTATTATCAATAATTGGATCTCTATTAATATTAGTGACTTTTGCTTCAAATTCTCTTCCTACCATAGCTTCTAATTCAATATATGCTTTTTGATTTTCAACAATACTTAAAATATCAATTTCTTGTAAATTTGCAGTAACATTAATATTTCCTTCATCTTCAACTTTAAAAATAACTTTAGAAGTTGAAACATTTTCTCCATTAACAGCATTAATATCTATAACTCTTCCATCAAATAATGCATATATTGTTGAATTTTCAATTTCTAACTCAATTTTTTTAATTGTATTAGTTGCTTTTTCAATAGCAATTGAATCTGCTTCTTGATTTGAAATTGGTCTATTAACTTCCTTATAGTTTTCATAGTCATTTACTGCTTGTTCATAATCTCTCTTTGCTTCCTCAATATCTTTTAATGGATAAATATCAGATAACATTTCCATATCTTCAAATTTTGATTTTAATACTTCATAATTAATTTTTAATTCATTTAATTGATACTCATAATTTAATACATTATTTAAATAAACATCACTATTTTTTTCTTTTGAAATCAATAAAGTTTGAAGATTAAGATTTGCTTCATATAAATCATTTTGAATTTCTTCCGTATTAAGACTTCCAAGTATTTCACCTTTAACTACTTCTTGACCAATAGAGACATCAATAGTTGAAACATCACCAGATCTTTCAAATGAGTAATCTCTAATCATAATATCAATTTGACCATCTGCCATAATATCAATTTTTATATCTCCCTTTGTAACATTTGCATACGAGTAATTAGTTGCACCTTCAGACTCTAAGGCCGAACTTTTATAAGAATTATAAAATACAATTCCAGCAACCATCAATATTACTACAATACTACCTGCTATTATTCTTTTTTTCATTTTACACCTCTTTCAGATTTTATATTTTAATTATAATTCTTAATTGTGACAGTTTTGTGAAATTTTAATGATAATTTTTCAAAAAAAAATGAGCCTAAGATAATTAATCAAAGACTCATCATATACATTTTATTTTTATCGCCTATTTCTTCCACGTCCATTCCCACGTCCATTTCCGTTTCCGCGAGATATAGCATTTCTAAAACCTCTTCCTAAAAATCCAGCAACTCCAGCATTATTCACATTAGAATCATTTGAGTTATCAGAATCATTAGTATTACAATTTCCAAGACCTCTTCCTGTTTGTGCACCTTTTCCTTCAGGGCCTGTTCTATCTCCAAATGGCATATTAATCCTCCTTTATTAATCTATTTCTTCTATAAAACTAATATACACCCTTTTTCGACATATGTCAAGAACTTATTCTTTATTTTTCTTTTTATTTCTTCCTCTTCCTTGACCTTGACCTTGACCTAGACCTTGTCCCCTACCCAAACCTTTTCCATGACCAGATTTAAAATAAAACTCATAACATGCATTATCACTATATTTAATTGAAATATTTTCAATTAAAGCAATTGAAATTTTTTCCCTTGCAGATTTATAAATAGCTTGGAGTGTTGTACGTCCAACATTCATTAAATCAGCAGCTTCTTGTTGATTTAAATTTTCATAATCCATTAATCTAATAGATTCTAATTCATCTAAAGTTAATTCAATACATCTATCTTTAATGGGCTTATATTCCTTAAATTCAGGTTTATAACCAATTCTTCTTTGTTTTCTTGGTCGCACCATAATATCACATCCTTTATCTATTATTTAAAAATTTTTTAATCAATTTAACTCTATTTTTAGGATCACCCATTGCAATATATGTATCAAGCCAATTGCTTAAACTATCTAAATATATTTTAGTTTCATTTATTAAAATACTCTTTCCAGTACTATTTGGAAATGGATGGAGATAATATTTATCATTAACTAAAATATTAAAATCACCAATAATATCAACTTCAATTTCTTTAATATAAAATTTATGAAAAACGCCAGTTTTATACTTTCTAACACTTTCAACTGATTGTTCATTACCCAGCTTATTCATTATCTCACAAACAATATCTTCATCTTTTGAATCAATTATTAAATCAATATCATTCGGTTTTTCAACAATATTATAGAAATATAAAAGCAGACTAGCTCCTACCGCCCATTTCACATTATTTTTATTAAATTCTTTTGCGATTTTTTCTAATACATCTAACATTCTCATTATATTACCTCAAAAATATTAATTTTTCTTTTCCCTACTTCTTCCATAATTATCTTAAACCAATAAGTATAATTATCATCATTATCTTCAATATCATTAAGAAGCGTTTCTAATTTAATCCATTTATAATCTTCAACTTCATTTTGATTTGGACTAATATTGTTACTATTATATCTACCAATAAATACATGATCATATTCATTTTCAATTAAGCCATCACCAAATTCTGTAATATATTTAAACTTAAAAATTTCTTTTAAATCACAATCAAATCCCATTTCTTCTTTTAAACGTCTATGAATAGAATCAGACAAATTTTCACTGTAATTCGGATGTGAACAACATGCATTCGTCCATAAGCCCCCAGAGTGATATTTATTAATATTTCTCTTATGAATTAGCATTTCATTATTATCATTTATTATAATAATTGAAAAAGCTCTATGAAGTACCCCATCAATATGAGCCTTCATTTTTTCAATTTTTCCAATCACTTCATCTTTTTCATTTACTAAAGTTATATATTCCATATTCCATCCTTATCTCTTATTTTCTTTTAATTAATCCCATACCTGGTGTTGTTAAAACAACTATAAGTATCATCATTCCATATCTGAATATATTACTTTCAATTTTAAATATCGTACAAAATATATCTATTGAAAACGCAATAATAAGACCACGTATAACCATACCTTTACCATCTTTTTTTAATTCACTTAAAATTCTATCTATCATAATTCTCCTTAATTTGTGATAATTTTATCTACTCTAACATCAAAATCTTCCATTGGGATATAATCAATCAATTGAAAATCATAAGCAATTGCAACTTTAGGGATTTCCTTATAATAAGATAACTGTTTTAAAAATTTATCATAATATCCTCCGCCATAACCAATTCTTCCGCCTAATTTATCAAACACAAGACCAGGCATTAAAATAAATTCAAGTTTTTCATCAACAAACTCTACGCATTTATCTTTAGGTTCTAAAATTCCCATACATCCTTTTTCTAAATCATTAAGCCCATTTATTTTAAATAATTTCATATCTTTCCCAATCACTTTAGGAACAAATACATTTTTGTTTCTTTCTAATAAATAATTAATTATTTTCTTTGTATCAATTTCGCTTCCAAAACTAACAAAAACAAAATAATTATTTGCATTTTTAAAATCAGAATCAGTAATTAATTTATTAAATATTATTTCATCATAAATTTGTCTGTTTTCTTTCGAAATAGAATTTCTTATTTTTTTCATTCTA
>JAYEHA010000031.1:0-6074 GCA_034659335.1 Bacillota bacterium | reverse complement strand
AATTCTTCAGGATGAATGATATCTGATAACATTTTGTTTTCATCATAATGGATATCTTTTACAACAATCGTATGAATAATTCTGAGTAATTTTCTTATTAGTGCAATTATTGCTTGTTTACCTTTTAATTGGTTTTTAGGCCGTTTAGTATAATAACTGTACAACTGTTTAAAACCAGTATTATGAGCAAGCATCGGGATAATAGTCATATATAAGGTTACTCTTAGTCCAGATCTTCCACGTTTGCTAATAGCTGTTTTCCCTTTATTTTTTCCTTAAACTTGCTTCTATTAAAGATAGACCTACCATTTTTATTATTTGACTTGAGCTTTCATATTTTCTAATATCTCCTAGTTCTGCTACAATTGTACTTGCTGTTACTATACCTATCCATCCCACCACTGAAGTAGTGGGCTTTTCGCTTATTTTTATAATATAATTATGATTATTCTAAATTTCATTATCAGAAGAATTAAAGACATTATAAAACTATTAGTACTTTAAGCAACCTATAGGTACAACGAGCACTCCGTCTTTTCTTTTGTAGGCATACCCAGTCCCTGTAACAATCATTAAAAATGACGGTTCATTGAGCATATTAGTGTCAATTCTATCCTTTAATTTCTTCAAGTTTTCAGCAGCTTCATCTATCAAATTATCTCCTAATTTAACCTCTATTAGTCCCCATCTTCCATCATCTAAATGTATTACTGCATCTGCTTCTAATCCTGTGTTATCTCTATAATGAAATACGGATCCTCCTATAGCTTGTGCGTATATTCTTAAATCTCTAACAACTAAGGATTCAAATAATAGACCAAAGGTATTCATATCAAATATTAAGTCCTCTGGTGATGCTTTTAACATGCTAGCAGCAATAGCTGGGTCTATTAAATGTCTTTTATTAGAAGTTCTTATTATAGTCTTTGACCTTAATTTTGGACTCCATGCTTGTAGATCTTCTATTACAAAGAGTTTTCGCAATGCGTTTAAATAATCTGACAAAGTATTTCTGTGTATTGAACAATTATTAACTTTAATATCACTCAATATTGTTGAATCTGATGCGGTTGATGAAGTATTTCTTGCTAAAGATCTTAAAATACTCTTTGTAGTTTCTTCATTCCTTTTGACACCATCTACAGTTTTGATCTCTGAAGTTGCAATTATATCGCAGTATCCTTCTATTGATCTCATAGCTGTTTTTAATGGTTTTTCTAAATTACCTGGCCAACCGCCTCTTATTATAAGCTCTGCTATATCTTCTATACTTAAAGTTGAAACACCCTCTAGTTGATTCTTTCCATCAAATACATCTTCAAGTCCTACACTACCATTTGAATCTAACGATTCAAATAGAGACATCGTTCTCATTTTAATACGACTAATTCTCCCTGCACCAGAATGTGATATTTTACTTTCATCTATTATAGTAGAACCGGTCAAAATATAAAGTCCAGTTTCATTTTTTATATCTATATCAAATCTTACAGCGTCCCATAGTTGTGGAGCCATTTGCCATTCATCAATCAATCTTGGTTTTTCTCCTTCTAATAGCTTCGAAGGTTGTATCCCTGCAAGAGTTAAATAAGATTCTTTTTTATCTGGATGTTGCATATATAAAACACTTTTCGCTATTTGCTTTGCAGTAGTGGTTTTACCACACCATTTTGGACCAGTTATTAAAACTGCACCAAATGCTTCTAACTCATATTTAATTACTTTGTCCATAATTCTACTAATATACTCATTCATATTTATCACCAATTCCATAATATCAAAATATATAACTTTTTACAATTTATTTGTGCAAATTGTAATATTTTTATTATGCAAGTTGTAACCAATCCGTTGTGCACGTTGTAATATTTTCTTATTTAACAAAAAAGACTAACCAAAAAAATTTGATTAATCTTATATTTTTAATTTCAGTAAACGTTAATAACTCTTTCTTAGACCTATATACATCTTTCATTTTTTTCATCACATTATGCAAAACTCATCTATATTTTTAATTAGATCTCGCAGATTATTTAAGTAAAAAAGATATATTATATTAAGAGCTTTTTTAATTTTCAAAGAATATCTTGAAATTTCTGTTCCCCGTATAAAAACCTCATTATTACAACTTCATTTGTCTCATCATCTACTAAATAAAATCCAATATAATTATCAACAATTATTTTACGATACCCTTTTTTTAAATTCATCGTTTACAGAACTACAATAATATGGAAACTCTTCTAATCTAAGCAAACTTGATTCGATATTATTTATTAAATTTTTTGCAGCTATTTCTGCGTCAATATCTTTACTTATATAATTATAAATTCTATCTAAATCATTTTTTGCTTTATTTGTTAGTTTAAGGGTATATTTATTCTTTGACATATTTTCCCCGTAGATTTTTTAATACTGTTTTCCCATCTAAAAGTTCTTCCCCATTTCCAATTTCTTGTTCTGCATCTGCTAATTTGCTATATAGTTCAGCTTTAGCTATATTTTTCTCGTGACACAGACTCGATATTTTTGATGTATTTCTTAAATCTTTAATAGGTCTAATATCTAACATACTTTTATCCTCTTTCATAATTATATTATAATAAAGTCATGCAAGCAATATGTATCTTTCGTTATGATAGCGTTAATTTACTGTAGGAAATTAAAAAACAAAGGAACCTCATTTAGAGATTCCCTATTTATATTTATATTCCTCGTGACACTATTTCTACACCAGAACGGAGTCAAAATGGAGTCAAAATACACTTTGGCAACCGCAAACCTGTGTATTTGCAAAGGTTTAAGGCTTCAAGTTTGCTACTCCCACTCGATAGTACTTGGTGGCTTTGTAGTTATATCATATAGTATTCTATTTACACCATCTACTTCATTTACAATCCTTGAAGAAATTTTTTCAAGCACATGATATGGGATTTTTGCCCATTCAGAAGTCATTCCATCAATTGAAGTAACTGCTCTTATACCTATTGCATAAGAATAAGTCCTTTCATCACCCATTACCCCAACAGATTTAATATTTGGAAGTACTGTAAAATATTGCCAAATATCTCTTTCAAGTCCTGCTTTTTTAATTTCATCTCTTAAAATAAAATCTGATTCTCTAACATAATTTAAATTTTCTTCATTAATTTCACCTATAATTCTAATAGCAAGCCCTGGCCCTGGAAAAGGCTGTCTCCATACTAAATAATCTGGCAACCCAATTTCAGTTCCTACAGCTCTTACTTCATCCTTAAATAGGTCTCTTAAAGGTTCAATTAAACTAAAATCCATATCTTCAGGTAATCCACCAACATTATGGTGACTTTTTATTACTTCAGCAGTATCAGTTCCACTCTCAATAACATCTGGATAAACTGTACCTTGTACCAAATATTTAATATTTTCAAGTTTATTAGCTTCTTCTTCAAAAACTCTAATAAATTCTTCGCCAATAATCTTTCTTTTTCTTTCTGGATCAGTAACACCTTTTAATTTTGATAAAAATCTTTCTTTTGCATCTACTCTAATAAAATTCATATCAAATTCATCTTTATTATTAAAAATAGCTTCCACTTCTTCAGACTCATTTTTTCTTAAAAGCCCATGATCTACAAATACACAATAAAGTTGCTTTCCAATAGCTTTATTCACTAATGTAGCAGCAACAGAAGAATCTACTCCTCCTGATAATCCACAAAGCACTTTATCATTACCAACTTTTTCTTTTATACTTTTAATAGTTTCATTAGCAAAATTATTCATTTTCCAATTTCCACTACATTTACAAACATTATAAATAAAATTTTTAATTAACTGTCTGCCAAACGGTGTATGCTCTACTTCAGCATGAAATTGTACTCCATATAATTTTTTCCCTTCATTTTTAAAAGCAGCTACAGGGCAATTAGTAGTAGTGGCTGTAATTTCAAAATCTTTTGGAGCTTTTAATACATAATCAAAATGACTCATCCAACATTTAGAATTATTTTCAATATCAGAAAATAATAAATCATTATTTTTTATTGATAATTCAATTTTCCCATATTCTCTTGAATCAGCCTTTATTACTTCCCCATCTAAAAGATGAGCCATTAATTGCATACCATAACAAACGCCTAAAACTGGAATATCTAAATCAAATATTTCCTTATCAATACCAGGTGCTTCATCTAAATAAACAGAATTAGGTCCACCAGTAAAAATTATACCTTTTGGTTTCATTTCTTTTGCTTTTTGCAAAGCTTTAGAATAATGTACAACTTCACTATATACACTTAATTCTCGAACTCTTCTAGCAATCAATTGATTATATTGTCCACCGAAATCCACAATCAAAATTGATTCGTTATTTTTCATAAATACCTCCATCTATTTTAAAATATTATAATTTGCTGGTTCTTTTGTTATTGCAATATTGTGAGGATGCGACTCTTTTAATCCAGCACCCGTTATTTTAATAAATTTTCCTTCTTTTATTAATTCCTGAATATCAGCAGCACCACAATATCCCATCGAAGATTTCAATCCTCCAATAAGTTGATAAATTGTATCACTTAATGGCCCTTTATAAGCAACCCTTCCTTCAACACCTTCAGGAACAAACTTTTTAGTATCATTCTGGAAATATCTATCTTTACTTCCAGCTGCCATCGCAGATTCCGAACCCATTCCACGATATGTCTTATAACTTCTACCTTGAAAAATCACTTTTTCACCTGGTGATTCATCAGTTCCAGCAAATAATGAACCTAACATTACCGTTGAAGCTCCAGCTACTAAAGCTTTAGCAATTTCGCCTGAATACTTAATTCCACCATCTGCAATTACAGGCACATTATATTTATTAGCTTCTTTAGCACAATCATAAATAGCAGTAATTTGAGGTACTCCTACGCCAGAAACTATTCTAGTTGTACAAATTGAACCAGGTCCAATTCCAACTTTAACACAATCAGCACCTGCTTCTATTAAATCTTTTGTTGCTTCAGCAGTTGCAACATTTCCAGCAATTATTTCTAATAAAGGATATTTATTTTTTATTTTTTTTACCGCTTTAATAATATTTATACTATGTCCATGTGCCGAATCAATAACAATTATATCTACATCTCTTTCTTCTAATGCTACAACTCTTTCCATCATATCAGCAGAAACTCCTACAGCAGCAGCAACTAATAATCTTCCGCCTTCATCTGTAGCTCTATTTGGAAAAATTCTTACTTTTTCAATATCTTTAATCGTAATTAATCCTTCTAAATTTCCATCATTATCAACCAATGGTAATTTCTCAATTTTATTTGTTTTAAGAATCTTTTCTGCATCACTCATATTTATTCCGCTTTTAGCAGTTATTAAGTTCTTTGAAGTCATAACTTCGCTTATTTCTTTCTCCATATCAGATTCAAATCTAATATCTCTATTTGTAATTATTCCAACAAGTTTTTTACCAATTACAATTGGTACACCAGAAATTCTATATCTAGCCATAAGCTCTTCTGCATCTTTAACTAAATCTTTAGGAGATAAAAAAAATGGATCAACAATAACACCATGTTCAGCTCTTTTTACTCTGTCAACTTCTAAAGCTTGATCTTCAATACTCATATTTTTATGAATAACTCCAATTCCACCTTCTCTTGCCATTGCAATCGCTAATTCTGATTCTGTTACCGTATCCATTCCTGCAGATAATATTGGTATATTTATGTTTATTTTTTTTGTTAATCTTGTTTTAACATTTACTTCATTAGGTAAAACAGTAGACTTTCTTGGTATTAATAAAACATCATCAAACGTGATACCCTCTTTTACAATTTTATCTTTCATGAACTTAGCTCGTGGATACTCGCGACTTCAGTCGTGAGAGGAAACGTGTATATTATTGTTCTATATTATACGTTTCTCCACAAGCACACCCCCTCTTCTTTTTAATAGTTTTAATTTCTTATAGCTCATTGAGCCTTTATTTACTTTATTTCCTTGTAAATCTCTTATATCAAAATATCCTGTTTTTCGTCTTCCGAATATAAAATATTCTTTGTTTTCGTACATAACTTTATCAAACAATCTAA
>JAYEHA010000030.1:0-6116 GCA_034659335.1 Bacillota bacterium | reverse complement strand
AAAGAAGAATTGGATATTTATTTAAGTAGAAAGAATAATGTGCAAATATATGTTAATGAAAATGAGATTTATAAATCAAGTAGCATTTTAACAATCAATAAGGAAATAAATTATAATTTACTTATTGATTTAAATTATACAAAAGAGCTAGTTAAGAATTTACAGATTAATGATAAGAATTTAAAAATTGTTATTTTAACTGATTTTAATGATAAATTGTTTATCTTAAATATAGTTTTGATTATTATGTTAATTATTGGTTTTTTAGTATTATCAACGACAATATCCTTAAGTGGGAATATAACGAAAAAAATGTTTATGCCAATTAAAGAAATAATTGAATCTGCAAAAAATATCACTGGGAATAAATTAGATCAGAGAATTATATCATCTGATTCATATGATGATTTAAAAGAATTAAGTGATACGTTTAATCAAATGATGGATAGAATACAAAGCTCACATGATAAACAAAAGCAATTTGTAAGTGATGCATCTCATGAACTTAGAACACCAATATCTGTTATTCAAGGATATATAAATATGCTTGACAGATGGGGGAAAGATGATAAAAAAATTTTAGATGAATCAATAGAAGCTATTAAAAATGAATCTAAAGATATGGAGAGATTAGTTAATAGTTTGTTATTTTTAGCTAGAATTGATAAGAATACTCAGAATTTAGAAAAAGAAGAGTTTAGAGTTGATGAATTAATTGTAGAATTAGTAAAAGAAACTTCTATGATTGATACGAATCATATTATTAAGAATAGTAATACAGAAAATATTATTATTAATGCTGATAGAGCATTAATAAAACAAGCAATAAGGGTATTTATTCAAAATAGTATTAAATATACACCAGAAAATGGAGAAATAACTTTAGATTCCTATAGCAAGGGGAATAGCA
Organism: Bacillota bacterium; assembly: GCA_034659335.1. Lineage (GTDB taxonomy): Bacteria > Bacillota > Clostridia > Peptostreptococcales > Acidaminobacteraceae > HSG29. The sequence continues at coordinate 5,206 of JAYEHA010000030.1, read as the reverse complement.
TATATATTCTTATAAAAGATACTGGTATTGGGATTTCAAAAGAGGATTTACCGAATGTTTTTAATAGATTTTTTCGTGCAGACTCGTCTAGAGCAAAAAATATTGGTGGAGTAGGTTTGGGTCTTTCCATCGCTAAATGGATAATAGATTTTCATGGAGGAATAATAGATTTAAGAAGTGTAGAAGGTGTTGGGACAAAGGTAATAATTAGATTGCCATATAAAGAGCTAAGGTGAATGTTTATTATATTAGATAACTAACTCATCATAGATGAGTTGGTAGAAAATTCAGAAAAGTGAAATAATTTAGCAAATGTTCTTGACATTGAGTTTATATACTGTTATTATCAACTGAATAATATAAAACAATGACGGAGAGCATAATGAAAAATCAGTATAGAGAGTTGATGGTTGGTGGAAATCAATGTGATAATAATTATTTCTCGCTCCTGAGTAGAATTTTTGAAATTAAGTAGAAGATTACGGTTAGTCGCGCTATAGACTTTTAAGAGATAATATTTATATTATAATTAAGGTGGTACCGCGAGTTAACTCGTCCTTTTATTTAAGGATGAGTTTTTTTATTGTTATAAAGTTTTATGAGGAGGAAATAGAATGAAAAATATTAAAATATTTGATACAACTCTTCGAGATGGAGAACAATCGCCAGGGTGTAGTATGACTTTAGAAGAAAAAGTAGAGGTGGCTAAGCAATTAGAAAAGCTTGGAGTAGATGTAATAGAAGCAGGATTTGCAGTTTCATCTGATGGAGATTTTAATGCAATACAAGCTATTTCCAGAGAAATAAAAAACACTACAATTGCAAGTTTATCAAGAGCTACAAAGAATGATATTCTTAGAGCTTATAATGCAGTAAAAGAAGCAAGAAAACCTAGGATTCATACATTTATTGCAACATCAGATATTCATTTAGAATATAAATTAAAAAAAACTAGGGATGAAGTTATAGAAATTACTAAAGAAATGGTGATTTATGCTAAATCTTTATGTGATGATATAGAATTTTCTTGTGAAGATGCTACAAGAACCGATAAAGATTATCTTTGCAAAGTTATTAAAACTGCAATTGATGCTGGTGCAAATGTTATTAATATTCCAGATACAGTTGGTTATACAACTCCAACAGAGTATAACAATATTATTAGTTATGTAATTGAAAATGTTAAAGGTATTGAGGATGTAGAAATTTCAGTGCATTGTCATAATGATTTAGGGCTTGCAACTGCTAATACATTATCCGCAATAACAGCTGGAGCTACACAGATAGAATGTACAGTAAATGGTATTGGTGAACGTGCTGGTAACTCAGCACTTGAAGAGATTGTTATGGCTTTAAAAACTAGATCGGATTTTTATAATTATAAAACAAGTATTAATACTAAAGAAATTATTAATACAAGCCAACTAGTAAGTTATATAACAGGCGTAAAAGTTCAGCCTAATAAAGCAATTGTTGGAGATAATGCATTTGCGCATGAAGCTGGAATTCATCAGCATGGTGTGCTTAGTAATAGTAAAACTTATGAAATTATGACTCCCGAAAGTATTGGGCTTTTAAGTAATAAAGTTATACTTGGAAAGCATTCAGGAAAACATGCATTTGTTGATAAATTAAAAAAATTAGGATTTGAATTGAATGATGAAGAAGTATTAATAGCATTTAAAGAATTTAAGACTTTACTTGATAAAAAGAAAGAAATTTTTGATACAGATATTATTGCAATTGTTCATAATGAATTACATCCTTTTGATGAGATAATTCAATTAAAAGAATTTTCAGTATCTTCAAGCAGTAATAAAACTTCTACATCTGTTGTTACTTTAGAAATAGAAGATATATCATATGAAAGTGTAGAAATTGGTTATGGACCAATTGACGCTGCTTTTAATGCAATACAGCGTATTATTGGTTTATCAATTGAACTTTCAGATTATAATGTAAGTTCAGTTTCAAAGGGGAAAGATGCTCAAGGTGAAGCTGTTGTAAAAGTTATAAAAGATAAAATAGAATATACAGGAAGAGGACTAAGTACTGATGTAGTTGAAGCTAGTGTACTTGCATTTATTAGTGTTATCAATAAAATTCTTTGTGATCTTTCTATTTACAATATTATGAAAAATCACTTAAAAAAAGATAAAAGTGATAATTTTAAGAAAATTTCTTAGGGGGAATTTAATTATGAAAATGACTATGACACAAAAAATAATGTTAGCTCATACTGATAAGGAAAGTATTAAAGCGGGTGATTATATATATTGTGATTTAGATATGACGCTAGGTAATGATATTACAACGCCAGTTGCCATAGATGCTTATGAAAAAATAGGTGCTAAGAAAGTATTTAATATAGAAAAAATAGCTATTGTTCCAGATCATTTTACACCAAATAAAGATATAAAATCTGCAGAACAATGTAAAAAAATCAGAATGTTTTCATATGAAAATAAAATAAAAAATTATTTTGAAATAGGTGAAATGGGAATAGAACATGCGCTTCTTCCTGAAAAAGGTCTTGTAAAGGCTGGAGATATGGTTATTGGAGCTGATTCTCATACTTGTACTTATGGTGCTTTAGGTGGATTTTCTACTGGAATTGGTAGTACAGATCTTGCTTGCGCAATGGCTATTGGTAAATGTTGGTTTAAAGTACCAGAAGCTATAAAAGTAATTATTAAAGGTAAATTTAAACCTTATGTTAGTGGAAAAGATTTAATTTTATATTTAATTGGTAAAATAGGAGTAGATGGTGCAAGATATAAGTCGCTTGAATTTGTAGGCCCTGGAATTAAAAATTTAACAATTGATGACAGATTTACTATAGCAAATATGGTAATTGAAGCTGGAGCTAAAAATGGGATATTTCCAGTAGATGAAATAACTAGAGAATATCTTGATAAAAGAGTAGATGATTATATTGAATATGAAGCAGATAAAGATGCCTATTATGAACAAGAAATTACGATTGATTTAGATGAATTAGATTTAATAGTTGCTAAACCACATTTACCTTCAAATACAGTTAGTGTTAAAGATATTGAAAAAATAGAGATAGATCAAGTTGTGATTGGTTCATGTACTAATGGAAGAATATCGGATATTAAGGTAACAGCAGAAATTCTTGAGGGTAAAAAAGTAAAAAAAGGTATAAGATTAATTGTTTTTCCTGCAACTCAAGATATTTATTTAGAAGCTATGAATGCTGGATATTTAAGAACTATTATAAAAGCTGGTGGAATTGTTAGTACTCCAACATGTGGACCTTGTTTAGGTGGTCATATGGGTGTGCTTGCAAAAGGAGAAAGATGTGTTGCTACAACTAATAGAAATTTTGTTGGTAGAATGGGTCATATTGAATCAGAAATATATTTAGCTAGTCCTGCAGTAGCAGCTACTACAAGTATATTTGGATATATAAAAATGCCAGGAGGTAAAGTTAATGAGTAAGGTGCATATATATGGAGATAATATTGATACTGATGTTATTATACCGGCAAGGTATTTGAATATTCATGATGAAAATGAGTTAAAAAAATATTGTATGATAGATATTGACGATAAATTTGCAAATAGAGTTAAAAAAAATGATGTAATGATTGCAGGATTAAACTTTGGTTGTGGATCGTCTAGAGAGCATGCTCCTATGGCAATTAAAGCTTCAGGAATAGAATGTGTTATTGCTAAAACTTTTGCTAGAATTTTTTTTAGAAATGCTATTAATATTGGATTACCACTTATTGAATCTGAAGAAATCGTTAATAATACCAATGAATCAGATGAAATTGATATTGATTTTGAAAAAGGAGAATTTATTAATATAACTCAAAATAAGAAATTTATTATACCTAAATTTCCACCCTTTATGAAAGAGTTAATACAAGCAGGTGGATTGATAGAATATACTAAAAGAAAAATAGAGATACAAAGGGAGAATGTAGATGCATAAAGATAGATATAAAATAGGTGTTTTAAGTGGAGATGGAATTGGCCCTGAAATTATGGAAGCTGCAATTGATATATTAACTTTAGTTGGCAATAAATTTAATATAAATTTTGATTGTTTTTATGGAGAAATCGGTGGTTCTGCATATGATATTTATACAAATCCTTTTCCTGATGAAACAAAAAACATAATAGATAATTGTGATGCTGTTTTACTTGGGGCAGTAGGAGGTAGGAAGTGGGATAATGTAAAGGCTGAATTACGACCTGAAAAAGGTTTGCTGAGTCTTAGAAAATATATGCAAGTTTATAGCAATATTAGACCAATAACAGTGATTGAAGGACTAGAAGATGCTTCTCCAATTAAAAATGGAATTATAAAAGATGTAGATTTTGTCATTGTAAGAGAATTAACTGGTGGAATTTATTTTGGAGATAGAAAAACTGCTATTAAAAATAATATAAGATTTGCTTATGATAAAGAAGAATATAATGAAATAGAAATAAAAAGAATTAGTAAAATTGCTTTTGATATTGCAATGAAGAGAAATAAAAAACTTTTGAGTGTTGATAAAAGCAATGTGCTTGATAGTTCAAAATTATGGAGATCTGTTGTAGAAGAGATGAAATTTAATTATCCTGAAGTAGAGGTTAGCCATATGTATGTAGATAATGCTGCAATGCAGATTATAAAAAATCCAAGTCAATTTGATGTTCTTCTTACGAATAATATTTTTGGAGATATTTTATCTGATGAAGCAAGTGTTATTACAGGATCAATTGGGCTTTTACCTTCAGCTTCAATAGGTGATTTCAAAGGCTTATATGAACCGATCCATGGATCTGCACCAGATATTGCAAATAAAAATATGGCTAATCCAGTTGGCATGATTTTATCAACAGCTCTTATGTTAAAATATTCATTTAATTTACATGAAATTGCAGATTTTATTGATATAGCTGTAGAAACAGTGTTAAAAAAGGGTATTGGGACTATTGATTTAAATCTTGAACAAACTGTTACTACAACAGAATGGATTGAAGAATTAAAGAAAGTTATCAATACTAAATAATAAATAACAATTAAAATAGAAGCTGAAATATTGAATGCTTCTATTTTAATTGTGTAAAAAATATTAAAAATGATATAATATGGTTATATTCAAATTTAATTTGCAATTAACTATAAATATCTAAAATAAGGGGGCAAATATTATTAAGAATGTAATAATTAGAAGGCCTAAAA
>JAYEHA010000029.1:0-6156 GCA_034659335.1 Bacillota bacterium | reverse complement strand
AATCTCTTTTACAACTTCATTAACATTTTTATCACCTAGCATACTGAAAACTGCAAGTATTTTTTTTCCACTAAATAAATTTTGTATACTTTTTTTAAGAGCTTTTATTCCATCTAAATTATGAGCTCCATCAATAATTATCAATGGATTTTTCTTTACTATTTCAAATCGCCCTGCCCATACAGCTTTATTTATACCTTCTTTAATTTTTTCTTTAGAAATATTAATCAAATTATTATCACTAAGTTTTCTTAAAGTTTCAATTGCTAAGATGGCATTTTCAACTTGATATTCAGCAATCATTGAAATATTAAATATTTCATTTTGATATATAAATTCTATACCATCAATATCCATATTTATAATTTCATATTCCTTTGATTTAATAACAGTTAATTTTGAATTTATAGATTTTGCTTTTTCTTTAATAACATCTAATATTTCACTCTCTAAATTTGTAGTTATAACAGGTCTATTATCTTTAATTATCCCTGATTTTTCATAAGCAATCTTTTTTAATGTATTGCCTAAATACTCATTATGATCCATAGAAATCGGAGTTATTACTGAAATTAAGGGGTTTTCAATTACATTAGTTGAATCAAGTCGTCCACCCATTCCTACTTCTAAAATAGCAAATTGAACTTTTTTTCTTTTAAAAAACTCTAATACAACTGCCGTTAACACTTCAAATCTAGTTGGATGATTCATTCCTCTTTCTATCATAATATCTACTTTACTTTTAACATATGTTGTTACCACCGCTAAATCATTATCCGAAATAAGTAATCCATTATACCTAATTTTTTCATTATAATATGATAAATGTGGCGTTGTAAATAGGCCAGTTTCAATATTTGCATTTACTAATGTTTCATAAATGAAATTTGAAGTCGACCCTTTACCATTTGTGCCAGCAATATGAATAATTTTTAATTCATTTTGAGGATTATCCATTAAATCTAATAAATTTTCAATATTTTTTAAACCTAATTTTATTCCAAATTTAGTTAATGACTCAATATATTCAATAGATTCATCAAAGTTCATAATCATTTTTATAATTTACCTTTTATTGATTCAATTCTTTCATTAACAGCTACTAACATATCTTTATATTTATCAATTTTTTCTTTTTCTTTAGTAATTAACGCTTCTGGAGCTTTATCAATAAAACCTTTATTTAAAAGTTTTCCTTCCGCTCTTTTAATTTCAGATTCAAAACCTTTCTTTTCATCCTCTAATCTTTTTAATTCAATTTTAAAATTAATTAAATCTGCTAACGGGATAAATAACTCTCCTCCATCTATCACAACACTTATCGCATCATCAGGAATATTAGCTTTTTCTTCTAAAACAACTTCTGAACATGAAGCTAAATCAATTAAATATTGTTTATTTTTAATAATATTATCTTTTATTTTTCCTTCGGCAACAACTAATAGCTTAGCTTTTCTTTTTGGAGAAACATTCATTTGAGAACGAACAATTCTTATATTTTTGATTGCTACCATAATAGCATTCATCTCTTTAACACTATCTTCATCTAATCTATTTTCATCACATTTTGGCCACTCTGATACAATTAAAGCTTCCTTTGTATCTATCATATGCGACCATATTTCTTCAGTTATAAATGGCATAAATGGGTGCATAAACTTTAAAATATCTTTAAGTACTGTAACTAATACTTTTTGTACTGTTAATTTTGCTTCTTTATCTTCACCATATAACCTTTTTTTAGATAATTCAATATACCAATCACAATATTCATCCCAAACAAATTCGTAAATTTTATTTGCAGCTAATCCTAATTCATACTTATCTAAATTATTAGTAACATCCCTTGTTACTTCATTCAATCTTGATAAAATCCATTTATCAGATAAATTAAGTTCTTCACTCCCATTTAATTCAAAACTATTATCTGAATCTTCTAATCCCATTAATACAAATCTTGATGCGTTCCATAATTTATTTGCAAAATTTCTTGAAGCTTCAACCTTTTCAATTAAAAATTTCATATCATTTCCTGGTGAATTTCCTGTCATCAGCATAAATCTTAATGCATCTGCACCATATTCATCAACAACATCTAAAGGATCTACTCCATTTCCTAATGACTTTGACATTTTTCTTCCTTGTGAATCTCTAACAAGTCCATGAATAAATGTATGCTTAAACGGTATCTCACCCATTTGTTCTATTCCTGAAAACATCATTCTTACTACCCAAAAGAAAATAATATCATATCCAGTAACTAATACATTAGTAGGATAAAAATAATCTAATTCTTTAGTTTTTTCAGGCCATCCAAGAGTTGAAAAAGGCCATAATGCTGATGAAAACCAAGTATCTAATACATCAGGATCTTGCATAATATTTTTACTTTTACATTTAGGGCAACTAACAGGCGCTTCTCTATTAACAATAATCTCACCACAATCTTGACAATAATAAGCTGGAATTCTATGACCCCACCATAATTGTCTAGAAATACACCAATCTCTAATATTCTCTAACCAATGGTTATATATTTTATCAAATCTTTTAGGGATAAATTCCATATCTTTATTTGCAACTGCTTCTAAGGCAGGTTTTGCTAATTTTTCCATTGCAACAAACCATTGCTTAGAAACTCTTGGTTCTATAACAGTACCACATCTATAACATACTCCTACATTATGAATATGATCTTTAATTTCAATTAATGCTCCCATTTTATCCAGTTCTTTAACAATTTCAACTCTACATTTATCTCTATACATTCCTTCAAAATGCATTGCATTTGAATTCATAAACCCTTTTTCATTTATTACAGAAATCTCTTCTAAATTATGTCTCTTACCTATTAAAAAATCATTTGGATCATGAGCAGGCGTAACTTTTAAAGCACCAGTTCCAGTTTCTAAATCAACATACTTGTCCCCAATAATAGGTATTTCTCTATTAACTATCGGTAAAATTACAGTCTTTCCAATATATTTATGATATCTTTCATCACCTGGGTTAACTGCAATTGCTGTATCTCCAAGCATTGTTTCAGGTCTTGTAGTAGCAATTTCTAAAAAATCCTTTGTTCCCTTTATCTGATACTTAATATGATAAAAATGACCTTCTTTTTCTGCATGTTCAACTTCAGCATCTGACAAAGTCGTTTGACAATCAGGACACCAATTAATAATTCTATTTCCTTTATATATTAAATCTTTTTTATACAACTTAATAAACACTTCTGTAACTGCGTCGTTACAACCTTCGTCCATAGTAAATCTTTCTTTAGACCAATCACATGAATTACCTAATTTTTTCATTTGATTAACAATTTTACGACCATATATATCACGCCATTCCCAAGCTTTTTCTAAAAATTCTTCTCTAGTTAAATCTTCTTTAGATTTTCCCTCATCTTTTTTAATCTGATTAAGAACTTTTACTTCAGTAGCAATTGAAGCATGATCTGTTCCTGGTAACCATAAAGCCTCAAATCCCTGCATTCTTTTAAATCTTATAATTACATCTTGTAGTGTATGATCAAGAGCGTGACCCATATGCAATTGACCAGTAATATTTGGTGGTGGTAAAACAATAGAAAAAGATTCTTTTTCATTATTTACATTAGCTTCAAAATATTTTTTATCCATCCAATATTGATATATCTTATCTTCAAACTCTTTTGGATTATAATTTTTACCCATTAATAATTCAGACATTTTATCACTCCTTAACTCAAAAAACTAAAAAATCCTCCATCTGAAGGGACGAAAGATTATTACGCGGTACCACCCTAATACTATAATAAGAAATAGCACTTAGAAATTTATAACGTAATCACACGGCCATGCTTACTAAACTCAGCACAACATCTTAAAAGCTACAACAAATAATAAATACACCTAAAATTCTCACAGCCAAGGAATTTTTTCTCTTTTGGTTATACTATTTGAACTCTTTCACATCGATTATAAACAATTTATGTTTTTAATTTTACCATATATTACCCATATGTCAAGTCCATTCCAGTACTACTTTAAACAATATGAAGCGTTTTAATGTTAATTAAATAATGTGATAAATCAGAAACCATATTACTGTAACTTAAATTAAAAACTTTCCATCCTTTTACAAAATTGACATAAATCGTCCGTTTAATTGTTACTGATGGTAAAAACGGATTTCCTTCAACATCTCTAGTATCATTATAAATACAAAGTCTAATAATTTTACCATAGATTGGCTCTAGAGTTTCAATATCTAATCCACCACTAATTTTTTCGTTTTTTACAATAGCAAACCATTTATATTCATCAATAGTTCCTTCAAAAAAATTATTGTGTCTTGAATGTCTATATACTTTTATATTATGCGTAATTTGTTTCATAATATCACCCCAAACTATATGTAACATTATTACCTTTTATATACGCCTTTAAACTTTAAATTTAATCTTTCAATGAAAATTTTGCAATTTTATTAAAATGCTCAAGAAAATTTATCGTTAAATAGCCTATAAAAGTCCCTGAAAACGTACCGACAATAACTAAAATCGGTAAATAATTAATTATTAACACATTATCAAGAACGATGATTGCAACAACTACTTGTCCTACATTATGAAAAACCGCACCTGTAACGCTAATCCCAATAGCAGAAATATTTTTCTTGAAACTTTCTTTAACAATAATCATAGATAAATAACTTAAAAACCCACCTGCTAAACTATAAATAAAGCCACTTAAACCACCACCAAAAATTGCACCTAAAACAATTCGAACAATCATAATAAGAAAAGTATCTTTATATCCAATCGATAGAATTCCTAACATTGTAATAATATTGGCTAATCCAATTTTTGCTCCTGGAGCAATAAACGGTAGAGGTAAATAATTTTCAAATATATTAAGAACAATTGCAACTGCAGTTAAAATTGATAAATAAGCTATTTTTTTACTTTTCATCTAAATAACTCAAATCAATAATATCTCTTACTACTTCAGCTGCAATCATTAACCCCGCAATAGAAGGAATAAACGAAATAGTTCCTTTAATATCATTATCATGTAAATAATTATTAGGTTTTTCAGTTGAAAATAATACTTTTAAATTATCAGTTTTCAACTCTTTAACTTTTTTTCTTATAACTCGAGCTAAAGGACACATCTTAGTATGTTTAATATTACTAATACTAAATTTTAAAGGATCAATTTTATTTGCAGTCCCCATTGAAGAAATAATATTTATCCCTGATTCACTAGCCTTTTTAATTAATGATATTTTTGAATATACCATATCAATTGCATCAACAATATAATCCCAATTATCATTAAAAATTTCATTATGAGTATCTTCATTATATATTTTATTAATCATAATTATCTCAACATTTGGGTTAATAGATCTTATTCTAATCCCCATTTCATCAACTTTTAAGTTATTAATATTATGAATATTTGTATGAATCTGTCTATTTAAATTACTTGATTCTATAATATCATAATCAACTATAGTAATTTTACCAATTCCAGCTCTTACTAACCCTTCTATAACATAAGAACCTACACCGCCTACCCCAAAAACTGCTATATGAGAAGCTTCAAGTCTTTTAAAATTTTCTTCTCCAATTAAATTTTTTTCTCTATCAAATATCTTATCCATAACTCTGCTACTCCTTCTTTATTCTTTTAAAGCAATTTCTTTTGCATAAAGATCACACAATGTATTTTCAAACTGTTGTGAATGAGCTTTTATCCATTTAAATTCAACATATTTATTATTACATAATTTCTCAAATATAATCCAATATTTTTTATTTTTAACATCATTACCATTTGCTGTCTTCCAATCATTTAATTTCCAAATCATTACCCATTCAGTAAGTCCTTTTTTAACATACTGACTATCAGTAATAATCCTTATGTGTTTTTCATCTTTCAGCCTTTTAACAGCTGCTATTGCAGCCAATAATTCTATTAAACAACTACTTTTTTCTATAGTCTTTTCTTGATACAATTCATATACTCCTAGTGGATCTTTAATGATATAAGAAAACCCTCCACTTTCTATTTTTTCTAAATATGATCCATCTGTATATACTTCATAAATATTTTCCATTCCTTTATCAATAACATAACTTTTATAATTACCATTTAATTTATC
>JAYEHA010000028.1:0-6211 GCA_034659335.1 Bacillota bacterium | reverse complement strand
AGACATATTTGCAGTTGCTGATCTTAGAATAGTATTATTTAATAAAGTAGATTTTCCAGAACCAGAACCACCACCCCAAACATATAATCTTGAAGGATCATACCCACCAAACAAAATGTTATTATCAAGTTCAGCAAATCCAGTTGGAGTTTTATTCGATCTATCATATTTTTTAAGTATCATTTCAATAACATGGTCATAATTATCTTTTAACAAATCAAGAGAAGCAGCAGCTTCAATTGTTATTGCTCTATTACTCTCCATCAAATTTGAATATAAAGTTTTAATATCTAATTATAAGGGTAACAATATTAAAGACAATAAAGTAGAATTAAGACCATATGAAGGGATAATATTTTATAAATAGAAATAAAGATATCTGAAAAGATATCTTTTTTCATTTAAATTTGAATACGTAACAGTAATTATTATATAATATGATAAAGGTGGGTGAATATATGAAAAAAGTATTTATTACTACAGATATTCCTGATATTGCTGATGACTTATTAAAGAAGGAGTTTGAGGTTGTTAAAAATATTAATGGAGTAGCGCTTTTAAAAGATGATTTAATTAGAATTGGAAATGAATATGATGCTATTTTAACAACACTTACAGATAAATTTGATAAAGATGTTTTATCAAAATGTTTAAGAACAAAAATATTTGCAAATTATGCTGTAGGATATAATAATTTTGATATTGATTATATTAAAGAAAATAATATTATTGTGACTAATACTCCTGATGTTTTAAGTGATACGACTGCTGAGACTGCTTTAGCGTTATTATTTGCAGTATCTAGAAGAATTGTTGAAGCTGATAAATACGTCAGAGCTGGAGAATGGAATGGATTTTCCCCTAAATTATTATTAGGTAAAGATCTTTATAATAAAACTGTAGGGATAATTGGTGCTGGACGTATTGGGCATAGATTTGCTGAAAAAATTAGAGGCTTTCATATGAAGGTAATATATTATAATAGAAATAGAGAGTTAAGTTTTGAAAAAAGTTTTAATGCGGAGTATAAAGAATTAGATGAGTTACTTAAAGAAAGCGATATTGTTTCAATACATGTACCTCTTATGGAAGAGACTTTTCATTTGATTAATAAAAGAGAATTAGAGCTTATGAAATCAGATGCAGTATTAATAAATACATCTAGAGGACAGGTAGTTAACGAAGATGATTTATTAGAAGTATTAGAAAGTAAAAAGATTTATGGTGCAGGATTAGATGTTTTTGAAAATGAACCATACGTAAATGAACGATTTTTTAAATTAGATAATGTTGTATTATTGCCTCATATTGGTAGTGCATCAAAAGAAACTAGAGAAGAAATGGCAATTATTGCAGCAAAAAATATTATAAAAGTACTTAATGGAGGCGAACCAATTAATTTGGTTTATTAATTATGATAAAAGGTATTGGAATTGATATTATTGAAATAGATAGAATAGAAAAAGCAATGGAAAAGAGAGATTCTTTTATTGAAAGACTTTTTACTGAAAATGAAGTAATTCTTTTTAAAAGAAAAAAATATAAAGTAGAATCTATTGCTGGCAATTTTGCGGCAAAAGAGGCTATTTCGAAAGCTTTAGGTTCGGGTATTGCTTTTAGTTGGAAAAATATTGAGGTTTTAAGAGATGAAAAAGGTAAACCATATGCTAATCTTAGTGGTAATGCAAAAAAAATCTTTAATGATAAAGAATGCGAAAATTTACAAATTTCAATATCACATAGTAAGCAATATGCTGTTGCAAATTGTATAATTGAGTAGGGGCTGATTATGAAATTAATAACAAATAAGGAAATGAAAATATTAAGAGAAATTGCAATTAATGAATATGGTATTCCAAGTGTTGTGTTAATGGAAAATGCTGCTAGAAGTGTTTGTGATGAAATATTAAAAATAAAACAGGAAGTGTCTAGAGTAATTATTTTATGTGGTGTTGATAATAATGGTGGATATGGTTTTGCTTTAGGGCGTCAATTATTTAATGAAAATGTAAAAATTGAAATAGTTATTGTAGGTGATCCTAAAAAAATTCAAGGGGATTCATTAATAAATTTAGAAATTTTAAGAAAAATGAATATCAAAATTGAAAGCGTTAATGATATAGGTGGAATAAATAGGTTGAAAAATATTGTTACAAAATATGATATATTGATAGATGCAATTTCAGCTATAGAAATAGAAGAAATAAAAGATACTTTAAAGCTTCTTATTGAAGCAGTAAATGGGTTAGAAAATGATATTATTTCTATTGATATTCCTACAGGTGTAGATGGGAATACAGGAAAAATTAAAGGGGTTGCTATTAATGCAAATATGACGATAGTATTAATGCTTCCAAAATTCGGGAATATTTTATATCCTGGCGCTGAATATTGTGGAAAACTTATTATTAAGAATACTGGCATTACTCCGATGATTATTGATAAATTGAATTTAACCACTAATGTTATTGAAAAAAAAGAAGTGAGAGAAAATCTTCCGCTGAGAGAAAAAAATTCTCATAAAGGAATGTTTGGACGTGGAGTAATTGTTGCTGGTTCTATAGGTCTTAGTGGTGCCGCTATATTAACATGTCGTTCTGCTCTAAGAGCTGGTATTGGTTTAATAGAGTTATTTGTTCCTGAAAGTATTGATGGAATTATTTCATCAAATGTTACTGAAGTTATTACTTGTCCTTTGAAAGAGACAAGAAAAGGGGTAATAGGTATTAATAGTATTTCAGATATTATTAAAGGAGTTAAACGTTCTGATGTAATTAGCATTGGTCCGGGATGTGGGAATACTAACGAATTGTTTGAAATAGTTAAGCAGATTATTTTAGAGTCTGAAAAACCAGTAATAATTGATGCTGATGGATTAAATGTACTTTCTAGAAATATTGAGATTTTAAAAGATAAAAAAGCTAAAATTATTTTAACGCCACATATCGGAGAAATGTCTCGATTAACTGGTTTATCTGCTGATGAAATAAATGAAAATAAAATTGAAATAGTAAAAAAGTTTGCAAAAGAATATGGCGTTATTTTAGTACTTAAAAGTGCAAGGACAGTTATTGGGTTTCCAAATGGAAAGATATATATAAATATTAATGGAAATTCAGGTATGGCTACAGCTGGTGCCGGTGATGTATTAACCGGTATAATAACTTCATTAGTAGCACAAGGGGTAGAACCTGAAAAATCTGTAATTATTGGAGTATTTATTCATGGATATACTGGAGATTTAATGGCAGAAAAATTTGGTGAATATGGATTAGTTGCTGAAGATATTATAAGAGGAATTAGTAAGGTATTTAAAGAATTGACACAATAATGTAAATAGGGGGGATTATGAATAATATAATAACTAGACCAACTTGGGTAGAAATTAATTTAGATAATTTAAAAAATAATATTGAAGAAGTAAGACGTGTAACAGGGAAAAGAAAGATTATCACTGCTGTTGTTAAAGCAGATGCTTATGGACATGGTGCATTAGGAGTTATTGATACATTATTAAATAATGGAGCTGATAGATTAGCTGTTGCTACAATAAATGAAGCGCTTGAGATAAGAAAGAAATATAAAGATGTGGAAATTATGATTTTAGGTTATACGCCAGATGAGTTTATTGAAGATATAATTAATAATAATATTATTCAAACTATTTATAATGTAGAGCAAGCTGAAGTTTTTAATCATTTTGCAGAAAAATTAGATGTTAAAGTAAAAGTACATATTAAAGTTGATACAGGTATGAGAAGGCTTGGTTTTGATTGGGAAAATATTGATGATATAGCAAGTTTATTTGATTTAGAAAATATTATTTATGAAGGGATATTTACGCATTTTGCTGTGGCAGATGAGGAAGATAAATCATATACAATAAAACAATATAATAGATTTAATCAAGTGGTTAAAGAATTAGAACAAAGGGAAATTAAAATTCCTATAAAACACGTTTCTAATTCAGCTGCTATTATTGATCTTCCAGAATTTAGTTATGATATGGTAAGAGCAGGTATAATGTTATATGGATTATATCCTTCTAATGAAGTTGGTAGAGATCATGTTAGCTTAAAACCTGTTATGACTTTTAAAACAAGGATAGCATATGTTAAAAATGTAGAAAAAAATGAAGGTATAAGTTATGGTTTGATATATAAAACTGATAAAAAGAAAAAAATTGCTACTTTGCCTGTTGGATATGCAGATGGTTATAGTAGGATGCTTACGGGAAAAACGGAAGTTTTAGTAGGTCCTAATAGAAAGAAAGTTGTTGGAAAAATTTGTATGGATCAAATGATGATAGATTTAGGAAATGCTAAATCACAAGTTGGTGATGAAGTTATATTATTTGGTGGAAATAAAAAAAATGTTTTACCTATTGAGGAAATTGCTAATTTATTAGGAACTATTAATTATGAAATAGTATGTATGATAAGTAGAAGAGTTCCTAGGGTTTATCTTGAAAATGGGCAAATTGTTAATGTAGTTGATAATCTTTATTAATTAATATATAATACGTAGTAATGGGAATGAAATTGATTTATAATTTCTTTGAAAATTAAATAGTAGAGGATAAAAAAATGAAAAATATAAAAAGAGGGGAAGTTTATTTAGCGGATTTAAATCCTGTTCAAGGTTCCGAGCAAGGAGGAATTAGACCAGTGTTAATTATTCAAAATGATATTGGTAATAAATATAGTCCAACTGTAATAATTGCTGCTATTACAGCAAAGATTTCAAAGGCTAAATTGCCAACACATGTTGAAATAAAAAAAGAGGCAGTTGGTTTAGCAAAGGATTCTGTTATATTGTTAGAGCAAATAAGAACGATTGATAAAATAAGATTAGAAGATAAAATTGGTGAATTAGATTCTAAAATGATGGACATTGTAAATACATGTTTAGGCGTATCTATAGGATTTAATAAGTAAAAAAATTTGGTTAATACATATATAAGTTTTAATTTTTTTGGAGGACACAAATGAAAAAAAATATTATTATTATCATTTTGATATTATTACTTATTATCCAATTTACGGTAAGTATATCTATTGCCACAGATGGTGGTACATCTGATCCTTTAGTAACATTATCATATCTTGAATTGAAATTCAGTGAATTTACTGAGTATGTGGATTATAAAATTGGAGATAATGTTTCAGAAGGTAGGAGTTATGAAATTGTAAATGTTAAAGCAGGAAATAAAATTATTTTTACTAGTGAGACAACAGAGTTTATTTTAAGAAGTGGTGAGGCATCTGCAATTGCAAGTGAAAATGGCGGATTAGCTAATTTAACTGAAGGTGTCGATTTAAAAACTGGTGAGAATGTTAAGTTAAACAATTTAATATTAATACCAAGAAATGATGGCCGCGGGATTTTAGCAAATACTGATCTTTGGATTATGATAAAGGGGCAATATGAGCTTAGATAAAAATAGTAATGAAACAATAAAAATTTTAGGTGTTAAAATTAATAAAGTTAATAATAAACAAGCTTTTGATAAATTTGTCGAATTATTAAATTCAGATGATTTAGCAACAATTTATACGCCAAATCCTGAGATTGTAATGTTAGCTCAAGATGATAAAGAATTATATAATGCTTTATTTAATGGCAATTTAGTTATTCCTGATGGAATTGGATTACTTTATGCTTCTAAGTTACATAAGTTAGGATTAACTGAAAGAGTAACTGGATTTGATTTAATGGGAACTATGCTTGAATATGCTAATAGAAGAAGATTAAAAATATTTTTATTAGGTTCGAAACCAAATGTTGCTAAGAAAGCAGCTGTAAATATTAATAGAGAATTTAAAAATATTGATATTGTTGGAACTAATGATGGATATTTTGATGAAAAAGAAGGGTATAAAGTACTTGATCTAATAAATGAAAAAAAACCAGATATTCTTTTTGTAGCTCTTGGAGCTGCAAAGCAAGAGAAATGGATTGAAAAGAACAAAAAAATAATTGATTCTTCTATTGCAATGGGTGTAGGTGGATGTATTGATGTTTGGGCTGGCGAAGTAAAAAGAGCACCTGATATTTTTATTAAAATGAATATAGAGTGGTTATATAGAGCTTTAAAACAGCCGTCTCGAATTAAAAGACTATTTATAATACCTAAGTTTTTATTAAAAGTAATAATAAATAGAAAATAGACTATGAATCGATTTAGAATATACTCTAATTGTTAAGGATA
>JAYEHA010000027.1:0-6220 GCA_034659335.1 Bacillota bacterium | reverse complement strand
AAGAAAAAGAGGTGTTAATTATGAATAAAAAATATACTAAATATATGGCAGTAGTAATTGTTGGATTGCTTGTATTTTCAATGTTAGCTTCATCAATTTCATTTATGCTGTTTTAATAAGATGCTTTTGCATCTTTTTTTGTAGTATAATGTTTAGCAGTAGATAGATTTTAAGAAAGGATTGATATGAGAAGATTACTTTCATTTTTAGTGTTTGCAGCAATTGTAGCTAGTTATTATTTTTACATATATGATCCAAATGATTCTAAAATAATATTTGATTATACAGATGAATTTGAAACATTTAATAGAGAGTTTTGGTATATTGGAGAATGGAAAAGCAGTAAATCGATGATTAATGAAGTTGATATTAAAGATGGAATATTGACATTAAAAGTTAATGAAACTGATAAAGGACCATATTTATTATCTAAACCGATAGAAATTGAAGACGATTATGTAATAAAGTTTAAGAGAAGAGTTAAAATTAAATATGCAAATGATAAATTTACTGGTGGGTTAACAATGTTTCAAACTGATTCGGCATTATTACATCCTGATTATTCAAAAGAATGGGAAAATTCATTTGGAGAAGCCGGAGTCTTAGTTGAATATGTGCATAATTATAATGAAGATTCTACTAGACCGGGAAGACATATTTTTAGAGTTTTACCTCCGACTTGGGAAGTTATTGATAGTGCTAGATTAATTAAGCCGATATTTGATGAATGGTTTGAAGAAGAGCTTATTTATGATACTCGAATGAATAGAATCACATATATTATTAATGGGAAAGAGTATAATAGTGGCGGATTAAAAATTGATAAAGATTATATTAGATTTTTTACCCATTCATACGGATGGGGTGTAGGGCATGAGATGATGATTGATTGGATAAATATTAAAATTATTGACGAAAGTATAGAAAAAAGAGGGAAAAATGAGTAAAGAAATTACTAAAATTGAAACTCAAAAAAAAAACAATGCTAGAGTATCTATCTTTATAGATGGAGAGTTTTCGTTTGGGATTTACTATAATACATTGATAAAGTTCGATTTGGTAGTTGGACTTGAATTAACTGATGAAGAAATAGAAGAAATAATAATTGATGATGAATATGTTAAATGTTTTAATAATGCTTTAAATTATATATCATATCAAGAAAGAACTATAAAAGAAGTGAAAAATAAATTAATTAGCAAAGAATATTTAAATGTTACTATTAATAAGACTATCGAAGAATTGCTTAAACTTAATTATTTAAATGATTTTGAATATGCTAAGCGGTTTATTGAAGTGAAGATAAAAAAAATGGGAATAAAAAAAATCAAATATTTGTTAATTGAAAAAGGAATTGATGAAAAAAAATTTGAATTTTTATTAATGAATTATTCTGAAGAGCAACAATATGAAATTGCGTTATTATTAGCAAGCAAAAAAAATAACCAGTATAGTAGCATTAGTTATCAAAAAAGATATTCTAGATTAAGCGGGTTATTAAATAGAAAAGGATATTCATATCCAATAATAAATAGAGTTTTATCTGAAATTTTAGAAGATTACTAAAATATGAAAAGCATTTAAATCTTCTCTTTAGATTTTTACAAAAATAAGCGAAAAGCCCACTACTTCAGTGGTGGGAGTTTTACATTTCCATTCACAGTTATGAATAGTATATTATCCTGCAATAATTAATTCTTAAGTTTATTAAGTACAAATAATTCTCTATAGACCCACCTATTTGTAATTGCATTCTTTATTTTTGATTTTAAAATTTTTGTATTGACCTCTTGTTTTCTTTGTTCACCATTGGTCTTACAAAAATAATAATTAGATGTCATTTCAAATAACATAGTGCTATCATATTTATTAATTCTTCTTTCAAGAATTGTTCCGGCTTTCTTATTAACACTCTCTATAACGTATCCACCTTCTTTTATACCTCCACTTATCATATATTTCTAAGCTTTTCGTTAATACTACTAATAAATTATACCCTCCAGTTTATTCTATAATGCTCATCTAAAATACTAATGATTTTAAAATTAACCACAAATGAAATCACCATCGTTAGTGTAATTGAGCCAGTAGTAAATGTTGAAACTAATATAATATCATCCATATTTAACATTAACACTATGTAGCAAATTACTGAAACAACTATTGATATTGCCGGTGGTACATAACTCAAAAATTTATTATCTGTTATATCAAACCATACAAGTCCCATTTCTATTTCATCTTCCTTATAGATTTCACTAGTTCTTAAAAAACAAACTAAAACATTTACCATAGGGAGTAACCTTAATATTGAATTCACTATTGCTATAGTAAATAATATGAATTTCATATATATATTAGAGGTATAAAATAATATAAGAGTACTAATAATTGCTACACCTAATGTGATTGGAACTCCTAAGTCCCATTTCAATGAGTTATTAAAAAAATCTTTTCTAAAATTAGACTGTGAAGGTTTTCTATCGACATTTCCTACTTTATTAAATCCTGTACTAACAGATAATCCTTGAAAATAATATGATATACCATGACCTATTTCATGCATTAAAATTGAAAAAATAGTTGTAATACATAAACAGATTCCCCATATAGTTAAATTCACCATAATAAATACTCCTCCATCCCTGTTTGAAACTTCTAATCACAAATTCATTTTTTATTTTAAAAAACATCAATAATCAATTGTCAATATTAAACTAATATGTAAGTTTTATAATCTATCCATTGCTAAGTCTATTTTTATCTTTAAATTCGAAAAAATATATAATAAAATATACATCCAAATATAAAAATATCTTTAACTAACGTATTAACTTTTGCCATTTACGGTTTCTATCTCAACTGACTGACTTTTATAAACTTTATTTGGATATTTAAAGCTAAACCATAACAATCCTAAAGACACAGGTGTCCCTAAAATCCAATTTATATAATATAATAATTCAAATGACCAACTCATGATTCCCACAGCCTTGATAATAGCTCTAAATAGAAAAAACACACCCCATATCAGAGTAAGTTTATAATACGTAGGTTTCATAATTTCATATATATTGTCTTCACTTACATAATCTTTAGCAAAAAATGAAATAATACTATTTTTTGTAAATAATGACCCAATAAAAACTGCTGCAAACATAATGCTTTCAATAAGTGGATAAACAAAATATACTTTAGGATTTGATGCTAAAGAACTAAGTATACACTGTATTATTAATCCAAATAACCCTAGTTTATCCATGCTACTTAGCTTATTATATTTTCTATATTTTGATATATAAATTACTGCTCCAACTATTAAACCAACAACTAGTGCTATTTTATATGAATAAAATTTATAAATCACCATAAATAAAATAGCAGGCAATAGACTTTTAATTATTTCTTTATAACTTTTTCTCATTCGCGCCTCCAAATAAACAATAGGTACTAGGTACCAACAAATTAACATATTCATAGAATGTATATTCATAGATCAATTAATTTTGATTGGTCTTTTTCCACTTTGGATTTTTAAACTATATAATCCAATAAATAAGAGAATTGCAAAAAAAACAGTTGGGATTTTATATAATAAAATCTCATTAAATATTACAGCTGATAAATTGAGAGAAATATGAAGTATTATGGGAATTGATATGGATTTATATTTATAATAAAATAATCCGAATATAATGCCTAAAACAAAAGTATGTATAAACATGTAGAAATTTGAATGTGATAGGCCAAATATTAATGCTTGGATTATAATTGTGATTGTTGGATTAAATTTAGAGTGTAACCATGTTTGTATTAATTTGCGGAATATAAATTCTTCTATGATAGGTCCCATAACAACGACAGATATTACTAGAACTATTAAAGGGATATCATCAAATTGATGTGCTATTAGTTGATAACTTTTTTCTGTAGAGATAAAAAAATTTATAACTTTATGCGAAATTAATGCGATATATTGTAGACCCATACCGATAAATATAAATGAAATTATTTTCATAATAGAAAGTTCTGATTCTTGTTTAATTATATAAAATACCAGTAATATGAATAATGACAGTATTATTATTAAGTTCATTGTAACCTCACTTTTAATAAGATATGATTCTATCTTTTTTTATTTTAATTAGCTTACCAATGAATATATATTAACAAAAACATTCCTCATTGTCAACATATACATGTAAAAGCAAGAAAGTATTAAAGAAGCAATGCATGAAGGATATAGGGAATTTCTAAATTCTATTTTGTGAGTAATTTTTGTTTAATACATATATCTTTTGAAAGTACTTTTAAAGAGTCGTTAAATTTAATAGTAATATTATTTTTTGTAATATTAGTTATTGTACCAGTTCCGAATTTAACGTGATGTATAATTTCTCCTAATTCATAATTAAAGGTAGACTTTTCCTTATATATCTTATAGTCAACATATTTAATATTTCTTAATTCATTAATAAAAGTGATTTTATTATTAAACTTACCAGAGATAAATTTAGAGTGCATTATTGTAAGTTCTGATTTAGCTCTACTTAATGCTACATATAATAGTCTTCTGTCTTCTTCAATAGTTTCTTTAGTTTGTGGTAAAACATCATCATTAATATCAATTATATATACTTTATCAAATTCTAATCCTTTAGCTGAATGAATGGTAGAAAGAGAAAGTGATAAGTTATTATTATCTGAATGTTTTTTTAGATAATTCGCTAAAATATCTAGTCTATTAAGAAATTCAAATGCAGACGATTCTTTTGCTGCAATTGATTCTAATACTTGTAATTTGTTTTTTAAATTAGAATAATTATTGTTTGATTTATTAGCAAATTCATCTAAATAATTTAGATAATTAAGCTCATATTTAATAATGTTGATAATTTCAAGTGGTTTTTTATCTCTAGATGAAATAAAAATTGATTTAAGGTTTTTAAATGTATTTACCTGAAATTTTTTTAACTTAGGATTTTCAATTAAACAGTCAAAAACACTTCTTCCACGAATGTTTGCATATAAATACTCAATCATATTTTTTGAAATATAGCTATTAAGTTTATAATAAATTTTTTCAAAAGATTGTAAATCTTGGTTGATTAATATTATATTGAAAAAAGCTTTAATATCGTTAACTAACCAATGGTTAAAAAAATTAGAAGTTTTTCCTTTAATATTAAATTCAATATTCTCTTTTTCTAGTAAATTGACTAAAGCGATTGATGAAACATTGTTTCTGTAGAGAATAGCAGTTGATTTATTTTCTGTTTTTAATGTGTTAATAATAAAATCATTTCTATTAATAATATTTGAAAATTCAAGAATATCTATATTTTTATATTTCTTACTAGTATTTTTAATAGTTTTTTCATAACGGGTATTATTATTTGAAATAAAATTATTACATGTATCAATTATTTCAAAGCTAGATCTATAGTTTGTATTTAAATAATATATCATTGCATTATTATAATGAGTTTTAAAATCTAGTAAAAATTTTGGATAAGCACCTCTAAAACCGTAGATGCTTTGATCATCATCAGCTACCATAAAAATATTGTTGTGTTTTTTACATAAAAGTTGTATTATTTTATGCTGTAATATGGAAGTATCTTGAGCTTCATCTACTTGTATATATTCAAATTTATTTGAGTAAAAATTTAAGATCGCTTCATGTTTTTCTAAAACACGTAAGCAAATTAAAAGCATATCGTCAAAATCAATATATTTATTTTTCTTTTTTTGAAGTTTGTAAGATTCATATATTTTTTCGAAATTTTTAATGTTTTTAGGATATTCACTTTTTATCATTACATTATTAACATAACTAATATCATTAATTAAAGTTTCTAAATCTTCATTTGAAATAATTGAATTATTAATAGATTTATAAAGTTGTTTTAGAATATTAAATTTCAAATAGATATTGTTTCCCTCAATCAATGTAAATTTAACATTTCTATGTTGATAATATTTTCTAACTATTTTATAAGAAAATTTATGAATAGTAGAAAATTCTAATTCGTTTGAAAAATTATTGAAAAGTTTTTTATATCTATTTTCTAAATCTTTTGCTGATGTTTTTGAAAATGTTAATGTAAGTATATTTCCAAATGGAACATTATGAAAAAGATTTAAATAATAAATTCTACATAATAATAACGTAGTTTTACCACTACCAGGGATAGCGAGTGTTAATGCAGGATTACTT
>JAYEHA010000026.1:0-6275 GCA_034659335.1 Bacillota bacterium | reverse complement strand
TTAATGAACAATAATGATGAAGAGGAAGATTTTGAAGTAATTTTATCATTTGAGGTAGAAAATAATGAGTATGTAGCATTATTACCGGTTGATATGAAATTTGAAGATAATGAGGATGAAGAAGAAGTGCTTTTATTTAGAGTTACTTCAGATGATGATGAAACAACTTTTATGCCGATAGAAGACGAGGAAGAGTTCGAAATAGTTGCTGCAAGTTATTATGAATTCATGCGTGAATAATGAGGTGAAGTATGAGTACTAAGTTAGACAAAATATATACTATTATTGGTAAAAGCGAGTATAAATTAACTACTCAAAGAAAAAATATCATTGATATTATTCTTAAGAATGAGGATAAACATTTTAATTGTGAAGACATTTATGATGAAATTAGAGAAATTGATAGTAATATTGGTTTAGCAACCATTTATAGAACTTTAAAGATTTTTGTTGGATTAGATATCTTAACTGAGTTAAATTTTGGTGACGGTTCAATACGGTATGATATAAAATGTTTAAATGATGGTCATAATCATCATCATTTAGTTTGTACAAAATGCGGAAAAATTATTGAAGTTAAAGATGATTCGTTAGAAGATTTAGAACGTGAAATTGAGGAAATATACGGTTTTCAAGTAGAAAACCATAAATGTAAATTTACTGGAATTTGTAAAGATTGTCTACAAAATTCGTAAATTTAATATAAAAGGAAGTGTAAAAAATGCAAAAAAAAGATAATTTAAAAATAATTCCACTTGGTGGGCTTGAAGAAATAGGTAAAAATATGACTATATTTGAATATGGTGATGATATTATAGTGTTAGATGCAGGATTTGGATTCCCTGATGATGAATTATTAGGAGTAGATATCGTAATTCAAGATATTACGTATTTAGAAAAAAATAGTGAAAAGATTAAAGGTATAATTTTAACTCATGGTCATATGGATCATATTGGTTCATTACCGTTTTTTCTTGAAAAAATAAATGTTCCGATTTATGGAACGAAATTAACTTTAGGATTAGTTGAAGTTAGATTAGAAGAGTTTAAAGATAGCGTAGGAGAAGTAAAATTAATTGAAATTAATCCAGATAATAAGTTTAAATTAGGTTGTTTTACAATTGATCCTATTAGAGTTAGTCATTCAATACCAGATGCTGTTGGATTTGCAATAACAACGCCAGTAGGTGTAGTTATTCATACTGGAGATTTTAAAATTGATTATACACCAATAGATGGAGATATGATTGATTTAGCAAAGTTTGCTAAATATGGTAGTGAAGGTGTTATGTTATTAATGGCTGATAGTACAAATGTTATGAGAAAAGGAAGTTCTATGTCAGAAATGACTGTTGGTAAAACGTTTGACGATATTTTTATAAATTCAGATGAAAGAATTGTCGTAGCGTCATTTTCTTCTAATGTCCATAGAGTACAACAAATTGTAAATGCAGCGCTTATATCAAATAGAAAAGTTGCTTTTTCAGGAAGAAGTATGTTTACAGTAACAGATGTGGCTATTAATTTAGGATATTTAAAAATGCCTGAAAATATATTGATAGATATTAATGAGATTGATAAATATCCAGATAATGAAATTGTTTTAGTAACAACAGGTTCTCAAGGAGAGCCTATGAGTGCTCTTTATCGAATGGCAAATTCATTTCATAAGAATTTTGAGTTAAGAAAAAATGATTTAGTTATTTTATCATCTACTCCAATTCCAGGAAATGAAAAACCGGTTATTGAGATTATTAATTTGCTTCATAAAAAAGGAGTTAATGTTATTTATCAATCTCTTGCAGATGTTCATGTATCTGGTCATGCTTGCGAAGAAGAGTTAAAAATAATTCATACTCTTGTAAAACCAAAATATTTTATGCCTGTTCATGGAGAGTATTCTCATTTATTAACTCATGTTGAATTAGCAGAAAGTCTCGGTATGGCTAGTAATAATACTTTTTTAATGTCTAATGGTGATGTGCTTGAATTAAATAAATTTGATGCAAATGTAACTGGTAGAGTTGATAGTGGTAGAGTATTTGTTGATGGTAAAGGTGTAGGTGATGTTGGCAATGTTGTTATTAGAGATAGAAGAATACTTTCACAAGATGGATTAATAGTAGTGGTATTACACCTTGATACTGCTAATAGAGATATAACTGCTATGCCTGATATTATATCAAGAGGTTTTATTTATGTTAGAGAATCTGAAACTTTAATGGCAAGCGCTAAAAATCTTATTAAACAGGAAGCGCTAAATTGTATGAAAGGCGGAAAAACTAATTGGAATGACATTAAAAAGCATGTAGTATACAAGCTTAATGAGTTTTTATATAAAAAGACAAGAAGAAGACCAATGATTTTACCAATAGTTGTTGATAAGTAAATTTAGGAGGAATTATGGATGTTTATGATGCTGCTCATACATTAGCTAAATCAATTAAAGCGGATGATAATTATAAAAAGTTTTCTGCGCTTAATAAGGAATTAATGGCTAATAATCAATATAAAGATGATATAAAAGAGTTTCAAGAAAAACAAATTTTATTACAAAGATCTAAATTAGCAGGAGAAGAATTAAATGAAGATTTATTAAATGAAGTTCAAAATTTATATTCTAAGTTAAATGAAGTTGAAATGATAAAAAATTATTTTGATTTAGAAATGAAAATTAATCAAATGATGAGTGATATCACAAAGATATTAAGTGAAGCAATAGATATAGAATATTAAGAGGTGAAAATGAGGAAATTTATTTTTATTTTAATTATTGCCCTAATTTTCTTATCTGGTTGCGGGGTAATGGAAGAGTTTGAAGAAGCTGTAGATATAACAGATGAAACTGAATATTTAGTAACTATTCCAAAAGGTGCTTCAACTACTTCTATAGCTAAACTTTTAGTGGAGTATGAAATGATATATAATGAGTTCGTTTTTAAAACTAAAGTTAAAGAGTTAGAGTATGATGGGAAACTTAAAGCTGGTGATTATAAACTTTCTAAATCATATGACTTAGAAAAAATAATAAAGAAACTTTATGATGGTGATGTATATATTGAAACTATTCAATTTACCATTCCAGAAGGGTTAGAACTTGATGAAATTGTTGATGTTTTATTAAAAGAAAATATAATTGAAAATCGCGAGATTTTTTTAGATGTATATAAACAGGAAATGGCTAATTATGAATTAATTAATAATTTAGATATTGTTAATTATGAAGGTTTTTTATTTCCTGATACTTATGTCTTGAAAAAAGGGGCTACTGATAAAGAAATTGTTAAAATAATGCTAGATAGATTTGTTAAATTATTTGACGAAGAAACAGTAAAGTATATTAGTGATAATGATTTAGATTTATATGAACTTATTGTTTTAGCATCTATTATTGAAAGAGAAATAATGGTAGCTGATGAACAAGTTATTGCTTCAAGTGTATTTCACAATAGACTTGATATTTCTATGAAACTTCAATCGTGTGCTACTGTTCAATATGTGATAGCAGAAAGAAAAGCACTCTTAACAAATAAAGATATTGCTATTGATAATGAATATAATACTTATAAGTATTTAGGGTTACCGCCTGGACCAATTTGTTCGCCGGGTGAAGGATCAATTAGAGCGGCAATTTATCCAGCGGATACAGATTTTTTATATTTTGTTAGAAGTTATAAAAATGATAATTCTCATATTTTTTCTACTAATTTAGCGGATCACAATAAAGCAAAACAGAAGTTATATAAGGAGAATAATTAATATGGATTATTATCCTGGAAAAATAAATGATGAGTATATTAAAGAGTATATTGAGAGAATAATTCCAGATGAAAAAAATGAATTTATATTTCAAATGGAACAATATGCATTAAAGAATAATGTCCCGATTATTGAAATTGAAACTAAAAGAATGTTAGAGGTTTTTATTAAGTCTTCAAACATTAAAAGCGTTTTAGAAGTTGGTACTGCAATTGGTTATTCAAGTATAGTTTTTTCTAGAGCTATGAATTATAATGGTTTTATTAAAAGTTATGAAATTGATAAAGAAATCCATGAAATTGCTAAACAAAACATTAAGGATTATAAAGAAAAATATAATCTTGATTTTAATGTTGATTTAATTCTTTCTGATGCTAAAACTAGTTTAGAAAGTGAAAATGGAATTTATGATTTAATATTTATTGATGCTGCAAAAGGTCACTATCAAAAATTTTATAATCAAATAACTAATAATTTAAAAAAAGGTTCTGTAATAATATCTGATAATGTTTTATTTAAAGGTATGATTGCTACAGATGAATATGTAAAAAAAAGAAAAATCACTATAGTTAAAAGAATGAGAAACTATATTGATTTTCTTATGAATAGCGAAGAATTAACTACTACCATTATACCGATTGGTGATGGTGTTGCGATAAGTTATTATAATGGAGGTAAGGATGAATAAAGTGGAATTATTAGCTCCAGCTGGTAACTTAGAAAAATTAAAGTTTGCTGTATTTTATGGAGCAGATGCAGTTTATTTAGGTGGAAAACAGTTTGGGTTAAGAGCAAGTTCGGATAATTTTGATTATGATGAAATGAAAGAAGGTATTGAATATGCGCATTCTAGAAATGCAAAAGTATATTTAACTCTTAATATTATTCCTCATAATAGCGATATTAAAAGATTGAGCAATTATATTAAAGACATTAGAGAATTTGGATTTGATGCGGTAATAATTTCAGATCCAGGTATTCTTGTAATTATAAAAGAGTTATGGCCAAGTGTTGAGATACATTTATCTACTCAAGCTAATAACACTAATTATGTTTCGGCTAATTTTTGGCATAAACAAGGTGTTAAAAGAATTATTTTAGCAAGAGAGTTATCTTTAGCAGAAATAAAAGAGATAAAAGAAAATACGCCTGAAACTTTAGAAATTGAATCTTTTGTACATGGAGCAATGTGTATTTCATATTCTGGCAGATGTTTACTAAGTAATTATATGGCTGGTAGAGATGCTAATAGGGGTGCTTGTGCACAACCTTGTAGATGGGAATATAGCTTAATGGAAAAAACAAGAGAAGGTGAATATTATCCCGTTTATGAAGATGAGCGAGGAACATATATATTTAATTCAAGAGATCTTAATTTAATTAATAAAATTCCTGAACTTATTGAAACGGGATTGATTAGTTTAAAAATAGAGGGTCGAATGAAAAGTATGTATTATGTAGCAAATATAGTGAGAACTTATAGAGAAGCTATAGATAAGTACTATGAAGATAAAGTAAATTTTGATTATAATGAAAATTGGATGGAAAATTTAAGGAAATCTAGTCATAGAAAATATACTGATGGATTTGCTAATGGAAAACCTGGTCCTGAAGGACAAGTTTATGAATCAAGTTCATATATAAGAGAGTATGATTTTGTTGGAATAGTTAGAGAGTTTAATAAAGAAACTATGATTGCTACTATTGAACAGAGAAATAGAATATTTCTTGGTGATGAAATAGAAATTATTGGGCCTAATTATCATGAGTTTATTCAAAATGTAGATTATTTAAAAAATGATAAAGATGAAGATATTGATGTAGCTCCTCATCCACAACAAATCATTAAAATTAAAATGAAAGAATTAGTAGAAGAAATGTATATTTTAAGGAAAAAAAGGAGTGAGTAATATGATTAAACCTTTAGTAATCGGAATAGCTGGTGGTACTGGTTCGGGAAAAAGCACAGTTGCTAATTCTATTTTTAAAAAATTACCAGAAAAAAATATTTCGATTTTAGAACAAGATGCGTATTATAAAAATCAAGATGGCATGCTACTTGAGATGCGAAAAAAGACTAATTATGATCATCCTTTAGCATTTGATACTGAGTTATTAATTGAGCATATTATTTCTTTAAATAACAATATAAAAATAAAAAAACCTATTTATGATTTTGAAAATCATACAAGAAAAATTGAAACAATAGATATACTTCCAAAAGAGATATTAATTGTTGAAGGTATAATGGTATTGGAAGATAAAAGAATTAGAGATTTAATGGATATTAAAATATTTGTTGATACTGATGCTGATGTAAGGATAATAAGACGTATTATGCGTGACATTAAAGAGAGAGGTAGAACTCTTGAATCTGTAATAGAACAATATTTTGCAACTGTTAAGCCTGCACATGATCAATTTGTAGAGCCAAGTAAAAAATATGCTGATATTATTATTCCTGAAGGTGGGCTTAATAAAGTGGCAATTAATGTTATTGTTTCAAATATTGAGAA
>JAYEHA010000025.1:0-6341 GCA_034659335.1 Bacillota bacterium | reverse complement strand
AGTACACTTATCCACTGTGGATAATAATTTTAAAAAACCAAGTTATCAACAGGTTTTATATGAAATTAAAAAAAACACTAAGAATGAGTACATAAGTTCTATTGAAAAAATTTACTTTTTGGAGCTGTAATAAGATTTAGTTAATTTGATTTAACTAAAAAATAGTGTATAATAGTTTATGACATATGATAAAAACAAAGGATGTGAATTTTATGGAAATCATTTCAAATGGAAAGATTAATAAGAAAGAAAAAACAAATGCTAAAACAAATGTAAAAAAAGTAATTGCTGTTATGAGTGGAAAAGGTGGAGTTGGAAAATCAACAGTAACATCTTTATTAGCTGTTTCATTAATGGAACAAGGATATAAGGTAGGAATAATGGATGCGGATTTAACTGGTCCATCAATTCCTAAAATGTTTGGTATGAATGATAAGCATGCTGTTGGGGATGGTACTGGTATAGATCCAGTTAAATCTGATATGGGTATTAAACTTATGTCAATAAATTTTTTGCTTGAAGATAAAGAAGCTCCAGTAATATGGAGAGGGCCTGCAGTAACTGGTACTGTAAAGCAGTTTTTTACTGAAGTTAATTGGGGAGAACTTGATTATTTATTGGTAGATTTACCTCCGGGTACTGGAGATGTTCCGCTTACTATGATGCAATCAATACCATTAGATGGGATTGTTATTGTTACATCACCTCAAGATTTAGTAAATCATATAGTTACTAAATCGATAAATATGGCACATAAATTAAATGTTCCAGTTTTAGGATTAATTGAAAATATGAGTTATTTTGAATGTAAAAATTGTGGAACTAAAACACATATATTTGGAGAAAGTAAATCAAGAGAGGTTGCTAAAAAAACAGATGTTAATTTTATTACTGAAATTCCAATTGATCCAGAAATGGTAAAATTAGTAAATGAAGGTAAAGTGGAATATTATTTAAGAAATAATGTTAAATTTGCAGAAGAATTTGAAAAAAATATTTTAGGTGTTTTATAAATATTAAATCAATTAAAAAAATAAGCATTAAATCAAGAAAACTTGAATTTAATGCTTATTTTTAATTAATTATTATTCACAACCACAGTTACAGTTTTTGTGCTTAATATATCTAACAACTTCATTAGGTGTCATAGAAGTTACATCTAATACTAGTTTACATTTTTCTCCAGAACGACGACAATCACCACTATTCATTTCTTCGTATTCTACATCAATATCTGACATTATTGCAACATTTGCTTTATTATTATCATGACCGCTATAATATACTTCATAACCTGCTTCTTCTAAAGCTACTTTGTATTCATCTAACCCTCTTTGAATTGATATAATTGCATTTTTCATATTAACAACCTCCCATAAAATACCTGTTAAAATAATAACTTATATGTAATACAATGATACCACAGAATAAGAAGTTATTAAAGAAGAAAGTGTTAAAAAATTCTGACAAGTTAAATTTTTTATTTTTAAAGATAATTCTTGTTTTTTAAAAAAGGATATGGTATTATTCTGTAGAAGATAATGATAATTATTATCAAATTCAGCAGAATATATATGGAGGTATTTATGAAGAAATTATTTTTCATTTTGTTTATTATAATCACTTTGATTGTAGGTGTAGGTTGTACAGTAGATGGTCAAGAAAAATTAGAGGAACTGAATTTAGAAACAACTAAGGAAAATGTTGATGAAAAGATTTTGATTTATGTTTCTGGACCAGAAGAAATGCTTAATAAATTAGAGATAGCATTTGAAGAAGAACATGGTGATGTATGTGATATGTTAAAAATGAGTTGTGGACAGATTAGAAGCAAAGTTTGGACTGAACATGAAGCAGGAAAGATTCAAGCTGATGTAGTGTGGGGTTCTGATCCTCTTATTTATAATAAGTTAGATGATAAAGAGCTTCTAAAGGATATTACTTTAAAAGAGATAGAAAATATCGAGGGAGAATATATAGTTACTGATAGAAATTATGTATTTGTTAATGAACGATATGTAGTTATTATGTACAATAAGAATAAGTTTGAAGATATTGAAGTTCCGAAAGGATATAATGAATTAATGGATGGGAAACATTCTAATATGCTTGTAATGGCGGATGCAAATCAATCATCAACAGCTTTAGGAATAGCGTCTGCGTTATATCAAATAAATGGAAATGGTATTGAGTATTTTAAAAATCTTCATGATAATGGAACGTTTTTAACAAAGTCAAATGGACAAGTTTCATCAAAAATAATGGAAGGTCAATTTAATTTAGGGATTGCACCACATGATGGAGTAGTAAGGCTTGCAAATAAAGCTAAAAAAGAAGGGTATGAAATGCCTGTTTCTATTATCTGGCCTAATGAAGGAGCAATTGCAATTCAAAGACCTATAGCTATAATTAAAGATGATTCAAGAAGTGAAAATAAAGAAGAAGTAGCGAGTAAATTTATCGATTTCATGGTTTCTAAAAAAGCACAAACAATAACAGATAACTTTGGATTTGTAAGTGTGCGAAAAGATATAGAGAACAGATATAAGCCTGATGGTAAGGTAGTTAATAAGATTGATTGGGAGATGGCATCAGAACATGAAGATACTCTTAAAAAGCAATATCAAGAAATATTCCAAAAATAATAAATTATTGAATAATATAAGATTGCATTTTGATTTTCAAAACGCAGTCTTGTTATTTTTATTTGTAATAATTATAAGTATTGTAGTATATCCAATATTTATGATAGTTTTAAATAGTTTTAAAGTAGATGATGCTTTTGGTATTGCAGACTATAAGGAAGCGTTAGGAAATTTTTCAACTTATAAAGCAATATTGAATACATTTAAGCTTGCTTTTTCTGTATTAGGAGGGACCTTATTGGTAGGTGGTGGTCTTGCATTTATATGTGAAAAAACAAATTTTAAGTATAAAAAAATTGTTGATTTTTTTGTTTTTTTGTCATTTACAATTCCATCTTACATTCTTTCGGTTTCATGGATACAAATGACTTGTAGGGGAGGGTATTTTCATAGAATTATAGAGAAAATTTTTCCATTATTTGAATATAATTTTAATACATATTCTTTAGAATCTTCGATTATTGTATTAATAGTTCATTTATATCCTGTGGCATATTTTGGAATATCAAATGCATTAAAAAAGATGAATGGTTCAATGGAAAAAAGTGCAAGGGTATGTGGTAGTACTAATTTAAGAATTTTATTTACGATTATTATTCCATTAATTATACCGTCGATTGTATCAATTGGATTAATGGTGATTAGTAGAAGTATGGCAAATTTTGGAGTTGTTGCTCAATTGGCTCTTCCAGTTGGAGAAGAGGTTTTAACAACTAGGATTTTTAGTGCAATGTCTCAATTGAATTTATCACTTGTATCTGTTTTGTCAATTATTTTGATGTTAATTTCATATTTCTTTTTTATAAGTTCAGAAAAAATTATTAGTAAGAATAGATATTTTCTTAGTGATTTAAAGAATACTGAAGGAAAATATTGTATAAAACTTGGGAAATGGAATTTTTTTATAAATGGACTTGTGAGTTTGTTTTTTATATTTACAACTTTTATTCCATTAATTACTATTTTAATTTCATCTTTTTTAAAGCGTTGGGGACTTAAAGTGAATTTTGAAAATATGACATTTAAAAATTATAGTATAGTATTTTTTGATAATCATCTTATAAGAAGTTCATTATTTAATAGTATTTCATATGGAATTATAGCGGCTACTTTAGCTGCTGGTGTAGGAAGTTTAATTGTATATTTTTATAAAAATTTAGGAAATAAAAAATCAAAATTACTTATGAATATGTCTCAATTATCGATAACAGTTCCAAATATGATTTTAGGAATAGGAGCTATGTATGCGTGGATTAATGAACCAATTAAATTATATGGGACTAAATGGATTATTATAGTAAGTTATATTGTACTTTTTATACCAATTATTATTAAACAAATTAAAGGTTTGTCTGATAATATTGATGAGTCAATAGATAAGTCGGCTCGCACAATGGGGATTCCCGTGATTAAGAGATTTTCCAAATTATTTTTGCCTTTAGTGAATAAAGGGATTGCATCGGGATGGATTATTTGTTTTTTAATTGCGCTTAGAGAAATTCCAATTTCTATTTTACTTTATTCAAAAGGAACGGAAACGATTGGCGTAATGCTTTTTACGGTGCAATCTAATTCTTATGGTTTAGAGATGACTTCAACAATTGCAGTAGTTGTAATAATTGTTAGTATTATAGGAAATATTTTTATAAAAAAAATTGGCGTTAGGAGATTTAAAGTATGAATGATTTAAAAATAGAAGATTTGCAAGTGAGTTATGGGAACGACTGTATTATAAAAAAATTAAATTTGCATGTAAAAAGTGGAGAATTATTAGTTATATTAGGACCTAGTGGATGTGGTAAAAGTACTTTACTTTCGGCAATTTCAGGTTTAGTTGAGCCATGTGATGGTGTGATTTCATTTGGAGATAAGTATATGTATTCAAAAGATGAGAAGAAAAATATTCCAGTAGAAAAAAGAAATCTTGGATTTGTATTTCAAGATTATGCTATTTGGCCTCATATGAATGCGTATAATAATATCGAGTATCCTCTTAAAGTAAAAAAAATATCTAAAATAGAGAGAAAAAAAAGGGTAAAAGAGATACTTGAAATAGTGAATTTAGAAAATAAAAAAGATTCTTATTCGAGCGAATTAAGTGGTGGAGAAAAGCAAAGAGTAGCTCTTGCTAGAGCAATTGTAGTAGAACCTTCGATGTTATTATTAGATGAACCCCTTGCAAATTTAGATATTAATTTAAAAGGTGAGTTAATGCAGGAAATAAAAAAAATTCAAGAGAAATTGAATATTACTACGATATATGTTACTCATGATCAAAATGTAGCATTTGAGATAGCTGACCGTCTTCTTATAATGGATAATGGAAAAGTTATACAAGAAGGAAATCCAAAAGATGTTTATTTACATCCAAAAAATGAATTCGTTGCAAATTTTTTAGGAGATAATAATATTATTAAGTCTAGTAAAATTCATATTAATAAATTTTGTAATCCCTTATGCTCAAAAGTTAATAAAGGTGATGCTATTTGTATAAGACCTGAAGATATTGAAATATCTAAAAATGGAAAATGTTGCGGTAAAATTAATAATATGATATTTAAAGGAAATAGAAGTGATTTTGTTGTTGAATTAGAAGGGCAAGATTTAATTATAAGCAGTAAGAATAATATGGGGATTAAAGTAGGAGAAAAAGTAAAATTCAATATAAAAAGACATCATATTATAAAAAAATGTTGATAACATGTTGACAATGTTGATAACTGAATAAATGTTCCTACTATATATAGTATTTTTACAAATTTACCCACAATTCATGGGTATAAGTCACAGAAATATGTTGATAACTTGTATAAAAGATGAGAATAACTATATTTTTCTTAAAGTTATTAACAATTATAACAAAAAAATAAATTTGTTATAATAAAAATCTGTGTTATAATAAATGTGCAAATTAAATAATATTATGTTGGGGAAATTAGTGAAACTCTAATACGGTCCCGCCACTGTAAGAGGGAGTAGTTCTAAATTATGCCACTAGAAATGGGAAGGCTAGAACTATGGTGAACTTGAGTCAGGATATCTAACATAATATATAGATTTTTTAGTTTACTCACGAGGATGAGATAATCAAATTAGATTACTTGTTATACCCTTTGTGAGAATTTTGAGAGGGGTTTTTTTATGTTTAAAAAAAGTTTGATATTTGTTTTATTGTTATTGCTAGTTTTTAGTGTTACAGGATGTACAGTAAAAAATGAAGAAGTAGAATCAAATGTAGAAATTGTTGAAGAAGTGGGAACAGAAGTTGAAGTTCCAGTAGAAGAAAGTCCATATTTAGTTTTTGTTGATGGAATGGATAGAGATATTACTCTTGATAAAGAGCCAATGACTATTGTTTCAGTGGCTCCAAGTGTAACAGAAACGATTTTTGCTTTAGGTGCAAGCGATAAACTTGTAGGAAGAACTGACTATTGTGATTATCCTTTAGAAGCTTCAAGTATAGAGTCTGTAGGATCATTAATGGATGTCAACATTGAGAAAATTGTTGAGATTAATCCTGATATTGTAATCGCTTCAACGCATTTTAAAGCAGAGACATTAGAGAAATTAACGGATTTAGATATTAATGTAGCAGTTATTATTGCAGAAGAGAGTTTTGATAGGGTTTATTCAAATATTGAAACTATTGGTAAAATTGTTAATAGAAATGATGAATCTAGTGTAATTATAGATGAA
>JAYEHA010000024.1:0-26077 GCA_034659335.1 Bacillota bacterium | reverse complement strand
CTTTCATTTAGAAAGCCACTTTTATTTTTTTACCATCGTCTAGTATTTTTGTGATTACTAGACATCATATTTTTTTCTAAAATACTTAAATGATTTAAAGACTTCCCTGTTCCTTTTGCTACACAAGAAATTGCATCTTCAGCAATATATGTTGGGATACCAGTTCTTTTTTCAAGCAACTTATTTAAATTAGTTAATAAAGAACCTCCACCAGTCATAACAATTCCACGCGATGAAATATCAGCTGCTAATTCAGGCGGCGTCTTTTCAAGAACCATATGAACTGCATCACATATATCATTTGTTGATTCACTAAGTGCATCCGCCATTTCTTCACTTGTAACAGTAATTGTTTTTGGAAGTCCCGTAATTAAATCTCTACCACGACATTCCATTTTTTTAATTTTACTTCTTGCCGAAGCCATTCCTATATTTATCTTTAAATCTTCTGCAGTTCTTTCACCAATTAATAAATTATGAGATTTCTTCATATACTTCATAATAGCATAATCAAATTTATCCCCTGCAACTTTAATTGAATTACTAACTACTATACCACCTAAAGAAATTACAGCAATATCTGTAGTTCCTCCACCTATATCGATTATCATATTCCCATCAGGCTTCGAAATATCTAATCCTGCACCAATAGCAGCAGCAATTGGCTCTTCAATTAAAAATGTTTTTCCACCGCCAGCTTCAATAGTAGCGTCTATTACAGCTCTTTTTTCAACTTCAGTTACCCCACTTGGCACACAAATAATAACTTTCGGCTTAAAAAATCTTCTTTTCCCACAGGTTTTATTAATATAGTGACGTAACATTTTCTCAGTAACATCATAATCTGAAATAACTCCATCTTTTAATGGTCTAATTGCAATAATATTACCCGGAGTTCTACCTAACATCTGCCTAGCTTCTTCCCCTACTGCCAATACTTTTCCAGTATTTCGGTCTAAAGCAACTACTGATGGTTCTTGTAATATAATCCCAGCATTTTTTTTAAAAGCTAAGACACTTGCAGTTCCTAAATCAATTCCAATTTCAAGCCCAAATCCAAACACTTATATACACCCCACTACTCTTGAACCATTTCAGATACAATCACTCTTGTGATATTTGCACCTAAATTATTCAATTTTTCATCAAAATTTTCATACCCACGATCTATATGATAAATACTATTAATATGCGTTTCACCTTTAGCAACTAAAGCTGCTAAAACTAAAGCTGCACCAGCTCTTAAATCTGTCGCAACCACTTCGGTTCCTTCAAGATTTTTTACACCTTTAACTATGGCACTATGTCCCTCTATTCTGATATCTGCACCAAGTCTAACTAATTCTGAAATATGCATAAATCGATTTTCAAATACAGTTTCATTAATAACGCTTGTTCCTTCTAAAATTGTCATCAATGCCATAAATTGAGCTTGCATATCAGTCGGAAATCCAGGATAAGGTAAAGTAGTTAAATCAACCGCATTAGATATATTTCTTCCATCAACTCTTACCGAATCTTCACCAACCTCTAAATCAACACCAACTTCTATAAGTTTCGCAATAATAGGTTTAATATGAGCAGGTACGATATTTTCAATTATAACATTCCCTCTTGTAATAGCAGCAGCAATCATATAAGTTCCAGTTTCAATTCTATCCGGAATAATTTCATGACGAGTTCCATTAAGCTTTTCGACACCTTCAATTCTTATTGTATCTGTTCCTGCACCTCTAACATTAGCGCCCATATTATTTAAAAAATTTGATAAATCAATTATTTCTGGTTCTTCAGCAGCATTTTCAATAACAGTTTCACCTTCTGCCAATGTAGCTGCCATCATAATATTTTCAGTAGCTCCAACAGATGGAAAATCCAAATAAATTGTTGCCCCTTTTAATTTATCGGCTCTTGCTTCAATAAATCCCTGTCCTTGTTTAATTTCTGCACCTAAAGCAGCAAACCCTTTAAGATGTAAATCAACAGGCCTTGCTCCAATTGCACATCCACCAGGAAGCGAAACTTTAGCAAATCCAGTTTTTGCAAGTAAAGGTCCCATCACAAAAAAAGATGCCCTCATTTTCTGAACTAAATCATATGGTGCTTCTGATGTAACAATTTTTTTTATTTGTATAAATTTTTCATTTATAGCTATATCTTTAAACTCTCCACCAAAGTGGGTTATAACTTCTTTCATTGCTCTAACATCTTTAAGATCAGGAACATTTTCTAAAAAACATTCTCCCTCTGTTAATAATGTTGCTGCCATTATTGGCAATACAGCATTTTTTGCACCATTAACACGGACACGTCCAATTAACGGTCCATTACTTTTTATAATAAATTTATCCAATTAAGCCCTCCTAGATAACGCTATTTTACTCTCACTTAACATTATATAGAAAAAGTAAATATTTTGCCACTCAAAATCCTATTTTTTTTTAGTTTTTTGTAAAAACCATGTTATTTTTTTGTAACATTTATGTAAATTATTATAATCTATATAAAAAAAGACAAGTTTAACTTGTCTTTTAATTTATATATTACATATCAGATATTCTAACTCGATTTAAAGCACGATTTAAAGAAGTTTTTGCTCTTACTATATCAACCTCATCATTTCGTAAATCAAGTAATTTTTTTGCTCTTTCTTTAGCTTGTTTTGCTCTTTCAATATCAATTTCATCTTGCCACTCAGCAGAATCTACCACAACAGTAGCAACATTATCATCAATTGTCAAAAAACCATTTGAACATGATGCATTTTTCTTTTCCAATTTATCTCCAACATTAATCCAAATATGACCAATTACAACAGGAGTCACTAAAGGTTCATGATCATTTAATACACCAATCTCACCTTCTGTTGTTTCTATTAAAAACATTTTAACATCACCTGAATAAAAGTTTTTATCTGGCGTAACAATTTCTAAATGAATTTTTGAACTCATTCAATCACCTCTTAAGAATCTCTATTTTCATAAGCTTCTATAACTTCATCAATCGAACCTTTCAAATAAAAATATGCCTCATTAATATGATCATATTTACCTGCCATAATTTCTTTAAACCCTCTTATTGTTTCCTTAATTGAAACATATTTACCAGCTGAACCAGTAAACTGTTCTGCAACAAAAAATGGCTGTGATAAAAATTTCTCCACTTTTCTTGCCCTATTAACAATAAGTTTATCTTCTTCAGATAATTCATCCATACCTAAAATTGCAATAATATCTTGTAATTCCTTATATCTTTGAAGAATTTCTTGAACTTTTCTCGCAGTATTATAATGTTCTTCACCTACTAATTCTGGCGCTAACATTCTTGATGTTGAATCTAAAGGGTCAACAGCAGGATAAATTCCCTTTGATGCAATTTTTCTAGATAATACTGTTGTAGCATCTAAATGTGAAAATGTAGTCGCTGGTGCTGGATCTGTTAAGTCATCTGCAGGCACATAAACAGCTTGTACAGATGTAATAGAACCTTTTTTAGTTGATGTAATTCTTTCTTGTAAAGTTCCCATGTCAGTAGCCAAAGTTGGTTGATAACCTACTGCAGATGGCATACGACCTAATAGTGCAGAAACTTCTGAACCTGCTTGAGTAAATCTAAATATATTATCAACAAATAAAAGTACATCTTTACCTTCTACATCTCTGAAATATTCTGCCATAGTCAATCCTGTTAAACCAATTCTCATTCTTGCTCCAGGCGGCTCATTCATTTGACCAAATACTAAAGCTGTCTTTTTTAATACACCAGCTTCTTTCATTTCATAGTATAAATCATTTCCTTCTCTTGTTCTTTCTCCTACTCCAGCAAATACTGATAATCCACCATGCTCAGTAGCAATGTTATTAATCAATTCTTGAATCAATACTGTTTTCCCTACTCCAGCACCACCAAATAAACCAGTCTTACCACCTTTAGCGTATGGACAAATTAAATCAACTACTTTAATTCCCGTTTCAAACATTTCGCTTGATGTTTCTTGATCTTCAAAAGCAGGAGCCTCTCTATGAATAGGCAATCTAGTTACATCTTCAGGGATTTCTTCTCTTTTATCAATTGTTTCACCTAATACGTTTAGCAATCGTCCTAAAGTTGCTTCTCCAACCGGTACAGAAATCGGTTTATTTGTATTAATTGCATCAATACCTCTAACCAATCCATCAGTTGAAGACATTGAAATACATCTTACCGTGTTATCTCCGACATGCTGTGCAACTTCAGCAGTAATAACTCTATCGTTATACTTAACAACAACCGCATCATTTATATTTGGAAGTTGCTCGCCTTCAAATTTAACATCTAGCACCGGTCCAATAATTTGAACTATTTTCCCAACATTCTTTTCCATATATTAAAACTCACGTCCTCTCAACTTATTTTATTTTAATGCTTCTGCTCCTCCAACAATTTCAGTAATCTCTTGTGTAATAGCAGCTTGTCTTGCTTTGTTATAAGTTAATGATAATTCATCAATCATTTCATCTGCATTATCTGAAGCATTTTCCATAGCAATTCTTCTTGCAGATTGCTCTGCAGCAGACGACTCAATTAGCGCACCATAAATAACACTTTCTATATACTTAGGAATAATAAAATCCAATACCTCTTCAGCAGAAGGTTCATACGAAACTAAATCTCTCATTTCATCCTTTGCAATATCTTCATCATCCTCAATATTAATTTTAACAGGTAAAAGTGTTAAAGTTGTTGCAATCAAACTCAAACTAGTAATCATACGAGTATAAACTAAATTAATTTCGTCAATCAACTCTTTATCATGCATCCTTAAAGCCATACTTGCTATTTGTTTAGCATCAAGAAAAGTTGGTTCTTCTGAAATATGCAAAAAAGATTTAATGATTTTATGAGGCGAATCTTTAAAAAAGTTCGCAGCTTGCTTTCCAACAATTATAAGTTTAGCATTAGAATCATTTTTTCTAATTTGATTAACTGCTTCTTTCAAAACATTTGAATTATACCCACCACATAACCCTCTATCAGCAGCAATAATAATATATAATACATTTTTCTTTTCTCTTTTCACTAGATATTTATGTTTTAAACTTTTTTCGTTTTTAATAATACTTTTTATTGTTTCTAAAACTGTATCAAAATATGGTTTAGTAATATCTAATTTTGATTTCGCTTTTCTAAGTTTTGAAGTAGATACTAACTCCATAGCTTTAGTTATCTGTCTCGTATTAGATACACTTTTTATCTTTCTTTTTATATCACGAGTACTTGCCATAACTATCTCCTTTCAGAAGTATATTAACCTACTTCAATTTCTGCCTTTTCAGTAACTTTAAATCCTTCTTTAAATTTAGAGATAGCTTCTTTCAATTGCACTTCAATTTCATCAGTTAACTTTTGCTTAGCTCTAATTTCTTCTTTTAATGAAGAATACTTTTGATTAATAAACTCAACAAACTCAGCTTCAAATCTAGTAACATCAGAAACAGGAATATCCATAAGTTCCTTATTAATTACAGCATATATAAGCACTACTTGCTCAATAACATCTACCGGCTTATATTGAGGTTGCTTAAGGATTTCTCTTAACCTTTCACCATGACCTAAAATATTTTGTGTCTCTTCATCTAAATCTGATCCAAACTGAGCAAAAGATTCAAGTTCAGTATATTGAGCTAAATCTAAC
This sequence comes from Bacillota bacterium, assembly GCA_034659335.1. Lineage (GTDB taxonomy): Bacteria > Bacillota > Clostridia > Peptostreptococcales > Acidaminobacteraceae > HSG29. The sequence goes on along the minus strand of JAYEHA010000024.1, from coordinate 20,403 downwards.
TTTATTTTACCAGCAACAGATTTCATAGCTTTAATTTGAGCATCTCCACCAACTCGAGATACAGAAATACCAGCATTTACCGCTGGTCTTTGCCCAGAAGCAAATAACTCAGCTTCTAAGAAAATCTGTCCATCAGTAATCGATATAACATTTGTTGGTATATAAGCAGAAACGTCACCCGCTTGAGTTTCAATAATTGGAAGTGCAGTAATTGAACCACCACCCAACTCGTTACTCAATTTTGCAGCTCTTTCTAATAATCTTGAATGTAAATAAAAAACATCTCCGGGATATGCTTCTCTACCTGGCGGTCTTCTTAATAATAAAGACACCGCTCTATAAGCAACAGCATGTTTAGATAAATCATCATAAATGATTAATACATCTTTTCCCTGATACATTAATTCTTCAGCTATAGCACATCCACTATATGGCACCATATATTGAAGGGGAGCCGGTTCACTTGCAGATGCAGTAATTATACATGTATAATCCATTGCGCCATATTCTTCTAGTTTCTGAGAAATTTGAACAACAGTTGACTTTTTTTGACCAATTGCTACATATATACAAAATACATCTGTATTTTTTTGATTAATAATTGTATCAATCGCAACTGCAGTTTTACCTGTCTGTCTATCACCAATTATTAATTCTCTTTGTCCTTTTCCAATTGGAATCATTGAATCTATTGCTTTAATACCAGTTTGTAAAGGTTGATCTACCGATTTTCTATCTATAACACCTGGAGCATTAGCTTCAATAGGTCTAAATTTATCAGTTTTAATAGGTCCTTTACCATCAATTGATTGACCTAATGCATTAACAACTCTACCAAACATTTCCATTCCAACAGGAACTTCTACTACATTTCCAGTTCTTTTTACTATATCACCTTCACTAATCTTACTATCAGAACCTAATAATACAACTCCAACACTATCTTCTTCCAAGTTAAGACTCATACCATAAATATCACCAGGAAATTTTAACAATTCTCCTGCCATACATTTTTCAAGTCCATGGACTCTTGCGATTCCATCACCAACCTGAATTACAGTACCAGTATCTTCTACTTGAAGAGAAGACTCATAATTTTTTATCTGCTCTTTAATAACAGAATTTATTTCTTCTGGTCTAAGATTCATACTCTTCTCACTCCCATACTAAATAATCATTTTCAATATACTGTCTTCGATAGACTTTAACTTTGATACAATTGAATTATCAATTACTTCATTATCTATTCGCATAATTATTCCACCTAATACCTCAGGTTTAATAACATTTATTAAAATTATCTCACTTTGAGTTAATTCAGATAACTTATTAATCAATTTCTTCTTATGCTCATCAGTCAATTCAATAACAGATTCAATAGTCACTCTTTTAATATTTCTGTTTTTATCAAGTAAATCATCAAAAAATAATTTAATTGAAAAAATTTCATTTGCTCTATTTTTATCCAATAATATTTTTAAAAAATTAACAACTTCTCTTGATACTTTATCACCATAAATATTTTCAATAACTTCTTTCCGTTTTGCTATTGATACTTTAGGAGTAATAAAGAATTGATAAAAATCTTTATCATTTTTAAACGTTTCCGCAATAAAACTTAATTCCTTATAAATTTCATCAATTTTATTAAGCTCTTTCGCTATTTCAAATAACGAATTTGCATATGTCGCTCCAACTAATTTTGCCATGTCGCATCCCCTACCTCATCAATAAATTGATCAATAAGGGCTATATGATCCTCTCTTTTTAAATTTTTACCTACAACTCTTGATGCTGCAAGTATAGTTAAATTAGCGATTTCATCTTTTAGCTCATTAATTGCTTTTACTTTTTCTCTTTCTAATTCTTTTTGATTTTTAACTCTAATTGCTTTTTCTTCTTCTCGTACTTTTTCAATGATTTTTGATGCTTCTTGATCAGCTATCATTTTAGCTTCTTTAATTATTCTCTTTCCTTCATTTTCAATGTTTTGAATTTTTACAATATATTCTTCTTTAAGTTCCTCAGCTTCAATCTTTTTCTTTAAAGCATTATCAATGTCTGAAGAAATTTCATTTTCACGCTTTTCCATAAACTCTGTTACAGGTTTAAACAAAAGTTTCTTAAGAAATAAATATAAAATAAATGTATTAAATATTTGGAAAAAGAAGGTTGCATTAAATTCTACTAAACCAAGTCTTAAATTGGCTGTAATTAAATTAAAACTCATGATTCTGCCTCCTTTTCAAGGAATTTCTATAATAATCCTATTAATGGATTTGCAAACAATAAAATTAAAGCTATAATCAACCCATAGATTCCTGTTGTCTCTGCTACTGCTGCACCTAATAACATTGTTCTAACAATATCTCCTTGTACTTCAGGCTGTCTTCCTACACCTTCAGCGCCTTTACCAGCTGCAAAACCTTGACCTATTCCAGGTCCTATTCCTGCTATCATTGCTAATCCTGCACCTATAGCAGAACAAGCTAATACCAATGCTTTCCCAGTGATTGGTTCCATAATCATTTCCTCCTTAATAAAAACTCATTTATAGTAATTTAATTAACGGATTTGCAAACATTAATACTAAAGCTATTATTAATGCATAAATTCCTGTTGTTTGTGCTACTGCTTGCCCTAAAAACATAGTTCTAATTATTGTTGACTGATTGCGTTCTCTTTTTCCAACCGCCTCAGTTGCCTTTCCTGCAGCGTATCCTTGACCTATTCCAGGTCCTACTCCTGCTATCATAGCAAAGCCTGCACCTAATGCAGAAGCCATAATTATTATTTTTGATCCACTAGCTGTAACTAATGGATTACCATATAATAATATCAAAGCAATAACTAGTGATAATATACCTGAAGTTTCTGCTACTGCAGCTCCTAATAACATTACCATTGTTGTATTTTTAGAACTCTTAGGATTCTTAGCTACTGCCTCAGCTCCTTTACCAGCTGCGTAACCTTGTCCAATCCCAGGTCCTAGACCTGCAATCATTGCTAATCCGGCGGCTATTGCGGAAAATCCAAGCACAAGTGCTTTATCTAAATTTGGATCCATCCTAATCCTCCTTACTTAATACCCCTTAATTAAAGGGTTTGCAAACATTAATACCAACGAAATAATTAACGCATAAATTCCTGTTGTTTGTGCTACTGCTTGACCCAAAAACATAGTTCTAATAATAACTGATTGTAATTTAGGTCTTTTACCAACTGCTTCTGTTGCTTTTCCTGCAGCATATCCTTGCCCTATTCCCGGTCCTATTCCTGCTATCATTGAAAACCCTGCACCAATTGCTGATGCCGAAATAATTAATGAAGCTCCTTCTAAATTAACTAAAGGATTACCATATAAGAAAATTAATGCAACAACCAAAGATAAAATTCCTGAAGTTTCTGCTACTGCAGCTCCTAGTAACATTATCATAGTTATATTATTCTTATTATCTGGATTCTTAGCAACTGCTTCTGCTCCTTTACCAGCGGCAAATCCCTGCCCAACACCTGGTCCTATTCCCGCTATCATCGCAAGTCCGGCACCAATTGCTGAAGCTGATAAAATCAAAGCTCTAGAGTCGAAGCTTAGTAACCACTCAAGGAATGTATAAATAAAATTTGTAGATTCCATCTAATCACCTCTTCAAACTAATCTACTGCTATTGATATAAATACCATAGTTAACATTGCGAAAATGAAGGATTGTAATACTCCTGCAAATAAATCAAAATACACATGAAACACAACTGGTATACCTGCTTGTAATAAAGGAATACCAACAAAACTTGGTGTAAAAATAGCTAATGCTCCATATAATAAATTCATAATAATCATACCGCCAACTATATTTCCAAACAAACGAAAACCTAAAGATATAGGTGTCGCAAGTTCTCCCATAATATTTAATGGTAATAGTAAAGCAAACGGCTCCGCAAAACCTTTAATATAACTTAGTCCATTATATTTCAATCCAAAAAAATGAATCATTAAAAATGTAACTATTGCTAAACTTATAGTCGTATTAACATCTGCCGTCGGTGGTCTAACACCAAATAATCCAGCAATATTTGCAATAGTAAGAAAAATCAATATTGTTCCAATGTATGGAGAAAATGCTTTTAACTTAACTCCCATTGTTTGCTCAGTTAATTTATTTACTAAGTCTACAACTGATTCAGTAATAATTTGTGCTCCACTAGCTCTCTTTTTCAAATTTCTAGTCGCAAAATATGATACAGTAATTACAATTGCCATAATTAACCAAGTAACTGTAACAGTATCTGTAACTGGCATACCAAAAACTTCAAATACTTTTTGTGGACCAAAACCTTCACTCAAAATTATCCCTCCTTCCTAAATATTCTTTTAAAATACTCTTTATCATTAAATAAATTCGTAATCATTATCACAAATTTTAATAATAGCAATCCCGTTACTGTACCAAAAGTATTAATATAACTAGCTTTCATAGAAATTAATAAAACTATTCCAGTAATTATATACCTTAAAAAATAATGCTTAGTTACATAACTTTGTGCATTTCTTGGTTTCATTCTTGAAGCTTTTATAAGCGTCTTTTCTAACTCTAAAAAATTTAAAATACTAGTCAAAGTTCCAAATATTAATCCATAAACAATAAAAATCTTGTCTTGTAAAAAAATTACCGAAACAATTATTAAGACCATACTAAAAATTAAAGTTAATTTAACAATTTGATTTCTTGTTTTTCGTAGTTTACTCATCTTCATCATCATTTTTATTTTTTATACCTTTCATTGTATATTTAAATAAATTTAAAAAAGCAATAATTACACCAAGAATTACCATTACTAATAAAAATATATTGCCAGTTTGTAATTTTTCATCTAACCATTTACCCAACAAAAGACCCCCAAAAATAGGAATAATCATAATAAAAGATATTTGCGTAATAAGCGCTAAATTTTCATAATCTTTAAATTTCAATTTAGACAAAACTAATCCTCTTTTCCATACTTTCATAAAAATAATATATCATTTATTACCCTTTGTCAAAAATTAATCAAAGTTTTGTTACATTTTCTTAACATCTTTTGTATTATCCCCTTAAACTTCCATGTTTTTTATATCTTTTGGTATTATCAATTTTGCAAATGTTAACTCTTGAACTTCGTCAACAGTAAATTCAGGATTAATCTCACGCAATACTATTCCTTTATCTGTAATCTCCATAACACCCATTTCTGTAATTATCATATCGACTTGTCCTTTTGCTGTTAAAGGAAGAGTACATTCATCTAATATTTTTACATTTCCTCTTGATGTATGAGTCATTGCAATTATCACTTTTTTAGCACCAGTCACTAAATCCATAGCTCCACCCATTCCAGGAACAAGTTTACCAGGAATCATCCAGTTAGCTAAATTACCTTTTTCATCCACTTGTAAAGCTCCTAAAACTGTATAATCTAAATGCCCACCTCTAATAATAGCAAAAGATAAAGCGCTATCAAAAAAAGCTCCACTCTTTTTTATTGTAGCTGGTAAAGCTCCTGCATTCGTTATATTAGGGTCTTCTTCACCTTCTTTAGGTTTAGTCCCCATTCCAACGAATCCGTTCTCAGACTGTAAAGTAACATCAATATCATGAGAAATATAATTAGCAACTAAAGTTGGTAGTCCAATACCTAAATTTACTAATTCCCCATCTTTAAATTCTTTAGCAACTCGTCTTGCAATTATCTCTTTTATTTGATTTTTATCCATTATTTATCATCTCCAGCTATATAATCTACAAAAATATGTGGTGTCATAACAAAGTTTGGATCTAATTCGCCGACTTCAACAATTTCATCTACTTCTACAATCACTATATCAGCTGCTGTTGCCATTATAGGATTAAAATTTCTCGCTGCTTTATCATAAATTAAATTACCATTTTTATCAGCTTTACTAGCTCTAATCAAGGCAATATCAGCTCTTAATGGTTTTTCAACAATAAATCTCTTACCATCAATTTCAAGAATTTGTTTTCCTTCCTCTACAACAGTTCCTAGACCTGTTGGAGTAACTATAGCACCTAATCCAGCTCCGCCAGCTCTAATTTGCTCCGCTAGTGTTCCCTGTGGTGTAAGTACAACTTCTAATTCTTTTGAATGCATTTGATTTCCTGTTTCTTTATTTGTTCCAATATGAGAAACAACTGCCTTTTTAACCATTTTATTAACTATTAAATCACCATAATCTTGACCAACAAATGAAGTGTCATTAGCAATCAATGTTAAATCTTTAACACCATTTTCAATCAACTTAGCTAATATTCTATCAGGTGCACCTACACCTAAAAAACCTCCAACCATTATAGTCATTCCGTCTTTTACAAGACTTGCAGCTTCAGCTATCGTCTTCTTTTTTTTCATTTTCCACCCCTTCAGCATATTACACATTATAATACTCTTTTATAGCATTAACTATCTTTTCCGATGCTGTTCCATCACCATACGGATTAATAGCATTAGACATTTTTTGATATGCATCTTTATTATTAATTAATTTATCTGCTTCTTTAAATATCTCATCTTCTATAATACCAACCATTTTAACCGTATTAGCTTCTAGGGCTTCTGGTCTTTCTGTCTCCGTTCTTAAAACTAATACAGGCTTACCTAAAGCAGGTGCTTCTTCTTGAATCCCACCTGAATCTGTTAAAATCAAATATGATTTGCTCATCAAATTAGCAAATGGTTCATAATCAAGTGGTTCTATTAAATGAATTCTATCATTTCCACTTAAATATTTTCTCGCTAACAATCTGATTTTAGGGTTAAGATGCATTGGAAATATTAATTCTACATCTTCATTTAACTCAACTAATTTTTTTGTAGCTTTAAAAATACTTTCCATAGGAGCACCTAAATTTTCTCGCCTATGAGTAGTTAATAAAACTACTTTTTTATTCTTATAATCAATATTATTTAAAATTTTATCCTCAAAAACATAATCAGTTTTAACAACACTAAGTAAAACATCTATAACAGTATTTCCAGTTCTAACAATTTTTGATTTATCAATATTTTCATTTATTAAATTTCTAATATTTCCTTCAGTTGGAGAAAAATGTAAATTCGCAAGTCTTCCAGTAAGCGCACGATTCGCTTCCTCAGGATAAGGCGAATATAAATCTCCACTTCTTAAACCAGCCTCAACATGACCAATATCAATACCATTATAAAAAGCTGATAAAGTGGCAGATAAAGTTGTTGTAGTATCACCATGAACTAAAATCATATTTGGTCTTTCTTTTTTAAGAATTTCTTCTAAACCCAATAAAATTTTTGATGTAATTTTACTTAAACTTTGATTTTCTTCCATAATATCTAAATCATAATCAGGAACTAAATTAAATTTATCCAAAACTTGATCAAGCATTTCCCTATGTTGAGCTGTAACGCATATACATAAATCTGTTAAAGGATCTTTTTTTAAAACTTTTATAACTGGTGCCATTTTTATAGCTTCAGGTCTAGTTCCAAATATTGTCATAATTTTAATTTTTTCAACCATTTTTCACTCCTTATTTAACATTTGATGCTTTGTTTATTGGAATCATAATTAATACTAATACCAAACTAAGCGGAATTAATGAATCAATATATCTATTTGTTGAACAAAATATCGCAGTTATTCCTAACAAAATTGAAATCGAATATAAAACTAATACCGCTTTTTTATGATTAAATCCTATATCTAATAACTTATGATGTAAATGACCTTTATCAGCTTCCATAATCGGCCTTTTATTAATCATCCTTCTTAGTATTGCATATGAAGTATCAAATATTGGTAACCCTAATGCTAATACTGGTAAAAAATATGTAATTGCAGCAGCACCTTTAACAGCACCTAAAATAGATACAACAGATAAAAAATACCCTAAAAATAAAGAACCCGAATCACCCATAAAAACTTTTGCAGGATTAAAATTATATGGCAAAAATCCTAATGAAGAACCCGCTAAAATCACTAACAAAGTAGCTGTTTCAACTCTATTATTAATTAATGCAATATATGCTAATGTAAACGATGCAATTATTGCTATTCCAGCAGCTAACCCATCTAATCCATCAATTAAATTTACTGTATTAGTAATTCCTACTATCCAAAATATTGTTAAAGGCATACTCAAAATACCTAAATTAATATATCCTGTACTCGCAAAAAAATTTGTAAAAATCTCTATCCTAATACCAAAGCTAACAACAATTATAGCTGCTATTATTTGCATCAAAAGTTTTATTTTTGCTGGCAAATCATAAACATCATCTAATATTCCAGTAATAACAATTACTATCGCTCCTAAAGAAATTCCTAATATGATATTAAAAGAATAATTTGAATAATAAACCATTGTAATTAATGTCGATACAAAAATTGCAATTCCACCTAATCTTGGTATCGGCTTAGCATGAATTTTTCTTTCACCCTTTGGTAAATCAATAGCATTAATACGCTTTGCTATTTTCATTGATATTGGTGTTAAAATAATGCACATTGCAAACGCAATTAAAAATGGTACAGTTAATCTATTTATATAATTTATCATAAGCATCTTCTCCTATAAAATTCCCTTTATCATATTTTACCCTTTTTTCCTAAATCAATCAACTATATTAATTAAAAGTACTAAATAAAAAAACTATAGTCATATTTCAAACTATAGTCCATATATATATTAATAAACTTTTTCAATTAACCCATTAGGTAATGTATCATCATAATAAACCCAATCAGCCACCTTGATAACTCGATATCTATCTTTATCATCTCTAACTATTACTTCATCTATTCCAGCATTTATGATTAACCTTTTACACATTGTACATGAATTAGCATTTTCTACATATTCTCCATCTTTTTTCTCTTTTCCAACTAAATAAAGAACAGAATTAATCATTTGATCTCTCTTTGCAGAAATAATCGCATTTGCTTCAGCATGAACTGACCTACAAACCTCATATCTTTCTCCACTTGGTATATTATGCTCAATTCTATAACAAACTCCTAAATCAATGCAGTTCTTCCTTCCTCTCGGTGCTCCAGTATATCCAGTAGATATTATTTCATCGTTACTTACAATTATAGCTCCATAGTTTCTTCTTAAACATGTTCCGCGTTCAAGTACTGTTTCAGCAATATCTAAATAATAATTATTCTTTTCACGACGACTCATAAATTCATCTCCTATTTAGTACCGTATAATCTATCTCCAGCATCTCCAAGACCAGGAACAATATATGCGTGTTCATTTAATTTTTCATCAATAGACGCAATATATATATCAACATCCGGATGCTCCTCATGTACAGCTTTGATACCCTCTGGGCATCCTATTAAACAAACAAGTTTAATATTTGTAGCTCCTCTTTCCTTAATAAATCTAATAGCTGCCATTGAAGACCCACCTGTAGCTAACATTGGATCAATAACTATTAAATCTCTTTCAGAAATATCACTTGGCATTTTACAATAATACTCAACAGGCTCTAATGTTTTAGGATCTCTGTATAACCCAACATGTCCAACTTTTGCAGCAGGTATTAAATCTAAAAAGCCATCAACCATTCCTAATCCAGCTCTTAAAATTGGTACAATCCCAACTTTTTTACCTTTAATAACTTTTGATTTAGTTACACAAATTGGAGTCTCTACTTCAACTTCTTCTAATGGAAAATCTCTTGTAACTTCATAAGCTAACAGTGTAGATATTTCTTTTACTAATTCTCTAAATTGTTTTGATCCTGTATTTTTATTTCTAATTAAAGTTAACTTATGTTGAATTAATGGGTGATTCATTTCATATACGTTTTTCATATAATCTCCTCTAAAATAGTTTAATTCTCAATATTCATTATTTTGTCTACTCTACGTTGATGCCTTCCACCTTCAAAGTCCGTGTCTAACCACGCTTTTACTATTTCAATCGCCAGTCCCTTGCCTACCACTCTAGCACCAAATGCTAGTATATTTGCATTATTATGTGCTCTAGCCATTTTCGCACTAAACGTATCACTTACTACAGCAGCTCTTATTCCACGAACTTTATTAGCTGCAAGCGAAATCCCAATTCCAGTTCCACATATAACAATACCCAAATCTGCTTTTTTTGAAGCTACAGCTTCTCCAACAGCTCTTCCGTAATCTGGATAATCTACAGATTCACTTGAATTAGTACCCAAATCAATCACTTCTATTGATCTAGACTTTAAAAATTCAATAACATCTGGTTTTAAATCAAAACCACCATGATCACACCCAATTGCAATTTTCAAAATACACCTCCATATTTCTACTGAAATTTATAATTTAATTTTTTTATAACCTGCTGATTTTAGCAACCTATTCATTATTGCTATTCCTATCCCTTCATTTTTAAAAGATTCAGAAATAATTATATCAACATTTCTTTCATCAAATAATCTTAAAGCATCAAATAGATTAGATGCAATTTCACTTAAATTTTCTTTACTTCCTAAAGCTACAGTAAAATAATCATTAAATTTTTTAATAAACTGATTACTACCCATAAACCCTACTTTTTTATCTTTAAATCTTTCTTTAACAATCCTATTAATTTCAAGTCGTTCTTCTTTATTAATTATATCACACTCAAGAATATAAACTTCAGCATCTGGCGAATAATGAACATATTTCATACCCGGAGATTTAGGAGTTATAGTACTATCAGATAATGCAGAATCGAAAACAATATCTGGCAACACTTCTTGTAACTCTTCATACGTTACACAACCTGGTCGCAAAATTGTTGGGATATCTGCAGATAAATCTAAAACCGTTGATTCTAAACCCACCTCACAATTTCCACCATCAATAATACAATCCACTTTCCCAGTTAAATCATCAATAACATGCAAAACCGCTGTAGGAGATGGTTTACCAGAAAGATTTGCACTTGGTGCAGCAATCGGCACTCCTGCCATTTCAATAAACTTTCTTGCTATTTTACTTGATGGCATTCTTACAGCAATTGTATCAAGCCCCGACGTTACAACTGCAGGAACAATATCTTTTTTCTTAAAAATTATTGTTAACGGTCCTGGCCAAAATTTACTAATAACTTTTTTTACTAACCCACTATATTCTTCAACTAACATATCTAATTCGTTAATATTTGCAATATGAACTATTAAAGGATTATCTGCCGGTCTACCCTTTGCCTCAAATATTTTATAAATCGCTTCTTCTTCTAAAGCATTTGCACCTAATCCATACACCGTTTCTGTAGGAAAGGCAACTAATCCGCCTTCTTGTATCACTTTTGCAGGATAATTTAATATTTTGTTAAAATAATTGTCTTTATCTATCCTAATAATTTTTGTTTCCATAAAAACTCCTTAAATATCATGCTCTTATCTTTCAAACGACCATTTTAATAATGATGGTGTAAACAATGTTGTAACTACAACCATTAAAATAGTTATCGCCATCATATTATCACCAATTATTCCTAAACTTAATCCTAAATTTGAAATAATAATTGCAACTTCTGCTCTCGGTACCATACCAATACCAATTTGTAAAGATTGTTTGCTATTAAACCCTGAAAATTTAGCTCCAAATCCACATCCAATAATTTTTGACAATACAGCAACTAAAATAATAATTGAACCAAGTCCAAATGCTGAGATTGCTTGTTTTAAATCTACTCCCATTCCAATAACAACAAAAAAAACTGGTATAAAAAATAAACTAGCCATTCTATTTACCTCATGAGTTACTTTATGTCTATGCTCTGTCATTGAAAATACAACTCCAGAGAAAAACGCCCCTGTAATTGCTGCAACCCCTAGCTCTTCTGATAAAAAAGCAAGTAGTAAACATACAATTAATGCAAATGAAACAATTTTTTCATCCAATCTATAAATTTCATCAAATTTGGTTAATAAGTATTTAATAATTTTTCCAACAATCGCAACTACTATAAAAAATAAAACAATTTTGCCAATAACAAGACCTACATTTGAACCCGCACTAGGCTTTAAAATACCAACTGACAACGTTAATAATATAATGCCAATAACATCATCAATAATTGCTGCACCTAATATTGTAACACCCTCTTTTGATCTCAATCGTCCAATTTCTTTCAACGTTTGAACTGAAATGCTAACACTTGTAGCAGTAGCAATTATACCCATAAATATACTTGCTTCATAATTTTTAGTAAGCAAATAAGTTACAATAGCTACAGAAATTCCCGGAACTAAAACACCTAATGTTGCAATTAGCGATGAAGATTTTCCTGATTCTTTTAATTCATCTATATCCGTTTCAAGCCCCGCTATAAACATCAAAAAAATTACACCAATTTCACCAATTTGAGTAACCATCTCCGTTTTAACCATTAATCCAGCACCTAATATTATACCAGCGACAATCTGCCCAAGCACTTCTGGTTGATTAAGTTTTCTAGAAATCATTCCACCAATATTTGCTGCTAATAAGATTATTGCAATATTTAAAATATAGATTAACTCACTATCCATCATATCCTTCTTTCTAATACTATTATGTAATTTCCGAGCAATTTATTTCTGACCTTAATTTTACCTTTACATAGTATATGCCTAAAAAAAACTAATAGCAAGTCTAATTAAGATTTATTTATTACGGTAAAATACCCCTCGAATGTTCACAAGGAGTATTCCTTCATTTATTTATTTATTTTCTTTAACATTTCAGCTTGAAAATAAGTGCTTACAGTATCAAGCATTTCGTCAATTTCACCACTCATAAATGCTTCAAGTCTATGCACAGTTACTGGTACTCTATGATCTGTAATTCTTCCTTGAGGGAAATTATAAGTCCTTATTTTAGCACTTCTATCTCCAGATCCAACTTGACTTCTTCTTTCCTCTTCAATTTCTTTATTTTGCTCACTTAATTTCATTTCATAAAGTCTTGCTTTTAAAACTCTCATTGCTTGATCTTTATTTTTCATTTGAGATTTCCCATCTTGACACGATACAACTAAACCGGTTGGGTTATGTGTAATTCTTACAGCAGAATCAGTAGTATTAACACTTTGTCCACCATTCCCAGATGATCTAAACACATCAATACGCAAATCATTTGCCTTAATCTCCACTTCAACATCATCTACCTCAGGTAATATTGCAATTGTTGCTGTAGAAGTATGAATTCTTCCGCTTGATTCAGTATCAGGAACACGTTGAACTCTGTGAGTTCCACTTTCAAATTTAAGCCTTGAATATGCGCCTTTACCTTCTATCATTACAGAAGCTTCCTTAATTCCACCAACACCTGATATACGAGTATTCAGCATCTCAACTTTCCAACCTATTTTTTCTGCATAACTAATATACATTTTAAGCAATTCAGCAGCAAAAAGTCCCGCTTCATCTCCACCAGCTCCAGCTCTAACTTCCAAAATTACATTTTTATCGTCATTAGGATCTTTTGGTAATAGCAACATTTTTAATTCTTCTTCAACTATTTCCATTTTATCTAAATTTTCCTCTAATTCCATTTTAGCAAGTTCTTTAAACTCTTTATCATTACTTTCCTTCAGTATCTCTTTCGCTTCATTAATTCCCTCTTTAACAATTTTATATTCTCTATACTTTTCTACTATTAATCGTATTTCAGCATGTTCTTTAAGATACATTTGAAACTTAGTTTGATTAGCAATAATCTTTGGATCAGAAATTTTCAAATTAAGATCTTGGTACTGCTTTTCAATAAATTCTAATTTATCAAACATTTTACACCCCTTTTAATCACTTTAAATACCCAATAACCATTCTATCTAAATGCTGATAATCTTTAATTACTTCTATATTATTAAACTTTCTTAAAAGCATTCTTCTTACACCTTCACCTTGATCAAATCCAATTTCATAAGCTAACATTCCATTTTTTTTAAGAAATCTAATCGATTCTTCAGTAATTTTTCTGTAAAAATCAAGTCCATCATTACCGCCATCTAAAGCCAAAACAGGCTCATAATCTTTAATTTCAATTTGAAGTTTAGCAATTTCTTCACTTCTTATATATGGCGGATTTGATACTATTATATCAAATTTATTATCATTCGTTAAGTTATTAAATAAATCACTCTGAATAAATTCTATTTGATCCAATACTCCATTTAACTTTGCATTTCCCTTCGCAACATTAATTGCATCTATTGAAATGTCAACAGAAACAATGGAACTATTTTTCAAATACTTAGCCAAACTTATAGATATTGCACCACTTCCAGTCCCAATATCTAAAACTCTCACCTTTTCAAACTTTGAATATAATGAAATTATCTTTTCTACTAAAATCTCAGTATCTTGTCGTGGAATTAAAACTTTTTCATTAACGCTAAATTCTAAATTCATAAACTCTTGATTACCAATAATATACTGAATAGGAATACCTTTTTTCCTTTTTGCAATTTTTTCTATAATTAAACTATATTCTTTTTCATTTATTTCACTTTTTACATTTATTATTAAATCAATTTGTCTGAAATTTGTATATTCTAAAATTAATAACTCAATTTCTTTTCTAGCATTATCAGAAACACTTTCCAACTCATTAATTCCAAACTCAATTAAATCTTTAATTGTCATTATCTAACGCTCTTTTTAATGCTTCTAACGCCACTTCCAATTGTTCATCATCCGGTTCACTAGTAGTAATTTTTTGCATCATCATACCAGGATATGAAATGATTTTAAAAATAAAATTATCACTTTTACCTGCTAATTTTATTATTTCATAAGAAAATCCAGATACTAATGGCAACAATAAAATTTTATATAAAACTCTTAATAATACAGATTCCCAACTAATAAACGAAAAAGTTAAAATACTAACTATTAATACAATCGTTAAAAAATTAGTCCCACAACGCGGATGTAATCTTATATGTTTTCTAGCATTTTCAACTATTAACTCTTCACCACTTTCATAAGTATAAATCGACTTATGCTCTGCTCCATGATACTGAAACACTCTTTTTATATCTTTCATTTTAGAAATAGCTAATAAATAACCAACAAAAATCACTATCTTCATTATACCTTCTAAAGCACTTAAAATAACCCTATCATTTGTAAACGTCTTAAGTAAATTAATCAAAAAAGTTGGTACAATTCCAAACATAACAAGCGCTAATACTAATGCAATAACCATAGAAAATCCTACAATAATATCTTCAGCTTTATCACCAAACTTATCATATATCCATTTATCAAATTTATCCATTTCATAATTTTCATCAGTTTCAGCAAAATATTCAGCCGAAAATGATAAAGCTTTAATTCCAATAACCATAGCACTAATTAATGCTACCATTCCCCTTAAAATAGGAATTTTAGAAATTATTGTATTACTTTTTACAATTTTATCTTGATATGCAAATTCTCCGTCATTTTTTCTTACAACAATTGAAATTTTATTTTTAGCTCTCATCATAACACCTTCAATGATAGCTTGACCGCCTACTGAAATTTTTTCATCCATAACCTACCTCCTTATTTTTCCAATACTAATTCATAGTAACAATTACTACATAACGATTCGTATTCGACTTTATTCTCACCATCAATAGCAACTTGCGCTCCATCCGATACAAATTTTCCATTAATTTTTCTAGCATTAAAAATTGCTTTTCTACCACATCTACAGATTGTTTTCAACTCTTCAATGGAATGAGCAATTAAAAGTAATCTTTCAGAACCCTCAAACCCATTCATTTTGAAATCAGTTCTAAGACCATATGCAATCACTGGAATATTCAATTTTATTGCTATCATAAGAAGTTGATCAATTTGACTTGTATTTAAAAATTGTACCTCATCTACTAAAATACAATCAATTTTTTCTTTATTTTTAATTTTATTTTTAATTTCTTTAAAAACATTCATTTCTTTATTAATAAGAATATCAATTTTTTTATTAATCCCTAACCTTGAAACAACTGAATTTGCGCCTTTTGTATCAATTTGAGGTTTAATAACAATCGATTTCATTCCACGCTCATTATAATTATATGCGACTTGCATAAGATTAGTTGACTTACCACAATTCATTGCTCCATATCTAAAATATAACTTTGCCATAATTAACTACTTTATTAAGTAGTCCACCCCCATTTCAAGACAACAAAAAAGACGCCTCATAGACATCTTTAGATAAGTCGCCATTTTCTAGTCTAAAAACCTACATTTTTTTACTATTAATTATTAAATTGTTTAAATAGTATCAATCAACATAAAAAATAGGCTAGGACATCCCAACCTATCTTGCTTATACTATTCAGCATCCATTCCATATTTCTTTTTAAATAGTTCAGCTCTTCCGTCTTTTACACTTGATTTTTTAGCACCAGTATAAAAAGGATGACATTGAGAACAAACGTCTAATCTAATATTTTCGCCTTTTGTTGACTTAGTAGTAAATTGATTCCCACAAGAACAATGAACTTCTACTTCTGTGTACTCAGGATGAATTCCCGCTTTCATATTTCCACCTCTTTCTTAACTTAAATTTTTATATATATAAATAAAATATTATTTATTCAATTTATCAACCTCAATAGTATAACACGTTTAAATAAATTAATCAAATTAAAATTCCAAAGAAATTAATTTAACAAACTCTTCATTATCACGAGTTTGTTTTAACCCCTCAATAATCTTTTCTGTAACTTTTGCAGTTGATTGATTGCCATATGCTCTTCTCATTTTCCAAACAACTTCTATTTCGTCCTTACTTAAAAGTAGTTCTTCTTTTCTTGTGCTCGATTTATTAATATTAATTGCAGGAAAAATTCTTCTTTCAGATAATTCTCTACTTAGAGTTATCTCCATATTCCCAGTACCTTTAAATTCTTCAAATATAACATCATCCATTCTAGAACCCGTTTCAATTAATGCAGTTGCTAAAATTGTTAAACTCCCATCACTCTCGATATTTCTTGCAGCTCCAAAAAATCTCTTAGGATTATATAAAGCCGCCGGATCAAGCCCCCCAGATAAAGTTCTTCCACTAGATGGAATAACTAAATTATATGCACGAGTTAATCTAGTAATAGAATCTAATAATACAACAACATCTTTCCCATGTTCTACTAAAGCTTTTGCTCTAGCTAAAACCATTTCAGCCACTTTAATATGGTTTCTAGGTTCTTCATCAAATGTTGAATATATTACATCACTATCAATCATTTTTTTCATCTCAGTAACTTCTTCAGGTCTTTCATCTATTAACAATACAATAATCTCAATCTCTGGATATTCTTTTTCTATTTGCTTAGCAATATTCTGTAATAATGTAGTTTTACCTGCTTTTGGAGGAGACGCAATCATACCACGTTGCCCTTTACCAATAGGAGCAATAATATCAATAATTCTTAAAGCAAAATTGTCCTGAGCATCTTCTAATCTTATCCTAGTTGTAGGATAAGTTGGAGTCAAATCAGTAAATCTAGTACGTTTTTTAGCGATTTCAGGATCCATTCCATCAACTTCTTTTACATACAGTAATGCACTAAACCTTTCATTTCCCTTTGCTTTTCTTGTAACACCACGAACTTTATCGCCAGTAATTAATCTAAACTTCTTAATTTGAGATGCTGATACATAAACATCATATTCACTTGATAAATAATTACTAAATCGTAAAAATCCATAACCATTATCTGTAACTTCTAAAACGCCTTCTACTTCTTTATCCATATTATCTTTATCATCTAATTTTTCAATAAATTCTTCAGGTATTTCATTTATTTCATGTTTCTGACCATTAATAATTACATCAATAAAATCTGCTTTATTAAATTTTGAAGTCTTTTTAATATTCAAACTCTTAGCAATAATCCTTAAATCATTAACCGTCTTTTTTTCTAAATCACTTTTTCTCATAACAACCTCCAAATTTAAATATAACATCATTTCCAGATGCTATAATTTTATTACACTTATATTACATTTTATTGACATTTCCAAATAATCGTTTAATCATATATTTTTTTATGGTATTATTTTACTAGGTAAGCAAATATAAAGATATTTAAAAAGAAATTATTGATGCTTCTATTATAATATAACAAATTATAATAAAATTCAATTATTAAAGGAGAAAAATATGAAAAAAAATATTTTTATGCTTTTAACAATATTTTTTTTATCATTTCTTAGTACAATAGCATTTTGTGAAAATCAAATTGAAATCTTTTATAATGATGAAAAAATCCATTTTGCAACAGAACCAATATTAAAAAATGAAACTCTCATGGTTCCTATGAGACAATTATTTGAATCTTTTGATGCAAATGTAAGCTGGATTAATGATACCCAAGAAGTAATAGCTTATAAAGACGATACATTTATAAAACTAAAAATAAATGAATCAATATGTCATAACAACGGAAAAGCAACTATTTTAAAATCACCACCAGTTATTATCGAAGACAGAACCCTGGTTCCTGTCGAATTTGTAGCCAAAACATTTGATATGAATCTTGAATGGAATGATACTAAAACAATACTCAATATTAGAAATAAATATCGTGATAATATTTATTCTTATTTGGGAACAACTTTTTTTAAAAAATACTACTTAAAAAATGAAAGCATTGAATTTTCATTGCCAGATAGTTGGATACACACCAGTAACAATCAATACTCATATAGCTTATATGATGATTTACAAAATTACAACTTATCTATCTCCAGTGGATTTTTGAATGATCTCACTTTAGACGAATATATTGAAAACATTCGCTTAGAAATAAAAAAAAATAATTCCAATAATATTATTTTTTCAGAAATAAATGATATTTATATAAATGATATTCCCTTTAAAATTGTATATTTAGATACTAGCTATAAAACAGAAAACGAAAAAAAGAACATCCTTTATTTTTTCCAATATAATAATAAAGTCCATTTATTTAACTTTTCATATAGCGGTTTTGTTCAAAATGAAGATGCAATAAATCTTATTAATATCATTATGAATTCTTTAAAAATTTCAACACTTACTATTAATAGAGATAATGAACACTATCTTGAATATAAAAAGTTTTTTGAACTCGGTATTCAATTAGATAATGAATTGTTTGCAAATAAAGATATAAGTAACAGTTTTAATTTTTCAGGCACAGTAAATAATGAGAATATAACATCATTAAAAGCTATTGTAGAAAAAAATGAACGTACAAAAGTTTTTAATATTCCAATAATAGATAATAAATTTATCCAAAAAATATATACACCATTCGGTTTAGGAAAACATAATATAACTATTATTAATAATAATGATTTTAATAGTTTTGATACAAATTATAATCAATCAATAATAACTATGAATAAACCTGATTCTAATATCATTATGCAATTTAGCCTTATTAATCTAGATAGCGAAAATATACTCTACTTATTGTCCAGTGATAAAGTTTTATCTAGCAATGAAAGTTTATTATCAGCCGCTAAACTGATAACTCTAGATCAAACCAATTCATATGATAAAGCTAAAGCTCTTTACAACTGGATATTCAATAATATATCAATAACAGAAGAAAATTTAGAAAAAGATACAGAAAAAACGAAACTGAAAAATTCTTTAGAAGTGTTTAATGCTACTGAAGGTACAAATATTGAAATCAATTTTTTATATTGTTCATTAATTAGAAGCTTAGATATCCCATCAAGAATTGTTAAACAATTAGATAATGATAACAATATTTTTTACCAAACAGAAATATATTTGAATGGCAAATGGATAATTACAGATATTTATTTAGAAATAATTACCCATGATAATGAATATTTCTCAAATTATGAATATTTCAATATATATGATCAAAATTATTTTGATAATTTTACTACAAATAGCGAAAAATTTGAAATATTACAATACTAAAACCACCTTTAAGGTGGTTTTATATTGTATTTAAATACTTAAGCTCTATTCCCTTTTTATCAATTATTTTATAACTATCTACTTTACCCAAAAGTGACATCTTAATAATTAGTAATTTAGAATTTCTCATATTACTATCAATTTCTTTATATTCACAAAAAATATGATATTCAAATCCTTTTCTTTTAATATACTTATCTATTAAGCTTTTAAAGTTATCTTGTTCTTCTAATAAAGCCGAATTAATTTCACTAAACGTTTTTTCTCCTAAAACATATTTTCTCAAATAATTTAAATTAGCATCAATTTGAATATAGCTTGAATAATTAAAGAAAGCATTTACTATAACTTCTAAAGTCATTTCTCTTCTTCTTAAAATATAGTCAATAATTCTATAAATCAAATATACTATAATACTTACTGTAACAACTATAATTGCAATATTTTTAATAACTATCA
>JAYEHA010000023.1:0-6532 GCA_034659335.1 Bacillota bacterium | reverse complement strand
ACCCCTTAAATCTCTTCCATATAATCTTTATTTTTAAGGGTTTTTAATTCTTCTATTCCCTTAAAGGCATACTCAGTAAATCTTAGATTTTTCAAACCTATCCACCTCACTTATATTTTACTTATATATATAATGCCACACTCAATAAACCGCTAGTTAACACTACATTCGGCATACCACGAACACCCACTTGTATCAATTGATGTGTATGTTTATGTGCATATCTATGTAGCTATGAATGTCAACACTACAGCAAATTAAAGCTTTTGAAGACACTATTTCTGTAACAGATTTAAGAAAAAATCTTGCAAAAGTTTATAAAAAGTTAAAAAAAGATCATGAAGTTGTTATTACAAAAAAACAAGATGTATTAGGTGTATTAGTCGATAAAGATACTTATGAGAAAAGAGAAAACTTAATACATGAATTGCAAGAAAAGCTAGAGTATCATGAAATTCATGCTGAGATAATGAAAACTAAACAGAATAATAAAACTTACTCTGAAGAAGAAATAAGAAAAAAGTTAAAAAAATTCTAATTTATCTTAAAAAGAAAAATTCGAAAATTAAGATTAAAGAAACACTTCATAGCGCTCATAATGCTATCGAATATTTAGGCCATATACTCATAAAATTGCTATTTCAAATTCTTAAATAATAAGTATTACTGATCAAGCTGTTACATTTTTTAAGTTTCCCCAAAACTAACTATCCAATACCAAAGAACCGGTTATTTTTGAACGTTTAAAAACACTCAATTGTTGTGATTGAGTGTTTTCTAATTTTGATAATAAATGTTCAATTCTAGTTGTTGTTTTTTAATTTAAAATATTCTCTTATTGTCAAAACCTCGATTAAACGTTTTTATGCCTTTGTTTCCAAATTTTTCATTAATGTTTTTAAAGCATCTGAATCTCACATGACTGAAGTCACATGGTTCTTACTTCATTAGGCTTCGCTTATACTCTCAATACATTAATAATTGTTTGTATTTCTAAACATTATTCATTGCATTTACAACATATAGGAACTCATCTAAATACGGCAAGACTTTTACTACCAAGTATTCTCGTGAATACATTATCGATAGTTTAAGGCTCAATTCAAAACCTTTTTTCTTTTAAATTCCAAAACTGCTTATTAATTTATATTTGATTTTCTTTAAATCCTTTAATCTGTTTATTTCTTTGTCGTTGTTATTGTCAAGTGAAATCTGACCCTTTTTTCATTTGAATATTGACCCACTTAGGGTAAAAAACATTCAAATTATAGGGTTTGTTGAATAAAAAATTCATTTTTTTAGTGCTTTCACTAGCACTGTTTTTCTAAGAAGAATTGGTTTACATACTTAATCATAAGAATTTCATCTTATTT
Organism: Bacillota bacterium; assembly: GCA_034659335.1. Lineage (GTDB taxonomy): Bacteria > Bacillota > Clostridia > Peptostreptococcales > Acidaminobacteraceae > HSG29. The sequence continues at coordinate 5,159 of JAYEHA010000023.1, read as the reverse complement.
TTCATGTAAATAACCAACAATTGCAAAACCAATTCCAATAATTCCTAATCCCCAATTTATAGGTTCAAACCCCTCCATAACTACTCCTAATATCAAAATAGCAATACCAAAATTAATATTTTTCATAATCAATTAATACTCTACCCAAGTAGTATTTGCTTGTGTATCATAATGGCTACCACCATCTATTGTAATACTTCCATACCCTGCAATATTAATAGTATACGCAGCTGCTGTCTTTACATGAGTATATTTATAGTAAAATTCTGTTTTTGCAGATGTAGCTTTTTTTTCTAAACGAAATTTTCCATATCCATAATTTTTTTCATAAGCTCCAAAAGGACCAATTAAATCTGCATGCCATCCTAATCCTTCATTATGTGTATCAGATAATGTTGCACCACTACGTTTAATTTTATCACCACAAAAATCAATAGCATAATCATATCTTTTAAACGTATTTGGCATATATCTAAAATAATCATAATCCCATGTTATTCCAATTGGATCTTGATATCTGTTAAACGGTTGATACGGATTTAACCATTCATAATTCAAATAAACAGATACATAATCAGAGTATTTATAATATACTACAGTCAATTCTAAATCTGAATCATCAATAGTTCCTTTTTTTTGTAGTGTTTCATAAATAACTTCTCCAAGAGAATTAAACTCTTTTTTATAAGATAATTCGTCAATATTTTCTGATTCTTCTACATAACTCCTCGTTATACTAGCACCTGAAAAAGCTCCCTTTTCCTTCTGAGATAGATCGTCGTTTACAATATCAGATTTTGTTTCTTCATTCATACTCAAAACAAGATCAAGTGGAGTACCCATTTCTAAAAGATATTGATCTAAATCTATCTTTTTTATATTATTCCTCCCTGCGAAAACACTCGTTGACATTGTAAAAACTAAAACTAAGATTAATAATAAACTAATACTTTTTTTCATTTCATTCTCACTCCTCTATTTTTTATTGATTATACTTATGCGCTATACATTTCTGTAACTAACTCATACCGCATCCACCGATTTCATTCTGTAAAGATTTAGCAGTCAATGCAAAGAATAAAATTGCTTCTTTTCTTATAACTTTTCCCACACCATTAATACAATTCAGTCCCACTAGTATAAACAGCGCTCTCTAACAGTACATCACTCTTATATACATACGCATACGATTTCATTCTATATTGATATCCACTTGCTACATACCGCTGTATTCCAAGAACTGCAAAAGCTCCTGATTGAATTGTTGACCAATGTTTTACTGTTTGCCATCTTCCATCTTCATATTTTTGAAGATACATACTGATTTTAATTTCATCAGTATTTCGTGCATCAACGGCTGATGTTAAAACAACTTTCCCATATTTTTCAATTTCAAATGTATTTTGAAATAAATTTATATTTGAAAATCTAGTACTATTAACATCCACTTTTTCTTGAAGTTCTATATTTTCAGTAGCATATACCGGTACTGAAAGTATAATCAAAATAAAACATAACATTAAAATTTTTTTAACTTGCATAATTTTCACCTCCTTTTTTATGGTTCTATATATATAACCGTAAAAAGAGATGTTTTCTTACACTTTTTTTGAAGTTTTTTTATTTATTTTTTAAAATACTTTCTGCCATCTTCAAAAGCATTGTTTTTTCAACATTTCCTTGAATATAAAAGTTTTGATTATTATTATGCCACTTTATGATATTTGATTCTTCTTTAAGAATTATTATGCCTTCCATACCATTAATATCCACTTCTATTATTAATCCACCTTCTGAATCTAACTGTGATTCTGAATTCATTAAATCTTGTATAAAACAAATTTCTTCATTTTCAGCATTATTAAAAAATATATATTTTGCATTATTTACTTTAATCGCTTTTAAAAATTTATATCCTTCTGGTAATACTTTTGGATAATAAAAACTAATCCACTCATTTGGTATTTTTTCTAAATAATCAACTTTTATATTTTCATCAGTTTTTACAAAAATATATTTATCGTTTGTCTCAATAAATATATTGAAAAATTTAAGTCTAAATGCTTCTACACTAATAGTTAATGTTAAAGTTATAATAACAACCGCAATCAAAAACATTGCTACTCTTTTACTAACTAAAAGAGCACTTTTTCTAAACTTCATAAATTTAATTTTTCTATCATTTTTGATTTTGTAAGTCCTAAACCATTCATCTAAACTTTTAGGAACTTCAATATCTTTATATTTTTTAAGTAATTGATCTGTTTCTTCACAAATATTGTTTACATGTTCATAAGCAATATCACTTAAAACTGCTTTATTCATTTTATAAATATGATTACGTTCTTCTTTAGTTAATTTTTTCAAGTGAAACACTCCTTTCATCAAGGATATCTTTTAACGATTTTAATGCTCTGTTAATTCTTACACTTACATTATTTTCTGTTATATTTAGTATTTCAGCTATTTCTGCTACTGAAAGTTCATAATAAAATTTAAACATAATTATATCTGCATAAGGCTTATGTATTGCATTAAGGTATTTTGACATTTCTTTACTATCTTCTACTTTTATAACATACTCATCAAGAGTTACTTCATCTTTAATAGCTTTTTCATTTATATCTTCTTCTGTAATTAATACAATTTTCTTTTTTTTATTATAAGTATCATAACAAAGGTTCCTTATTATAGTAACCAAATAAGCCCTTGTTTTCTTACACTTTATTTCATTTATTTTTTCTAAATTATTATTAAGTTTAATTATCATTTTTTGAACTACATCTTCTGCTTCTTGATAATCTTTTAAAATTGAATATGCAGTTACAAATAAATCTCTATGATAATGAGTATATATTTCTTCAAGTTTTGTTCGTTTTTCATCATTATCTATAATCATTAAAAACGTAATCATAAGTTCACCTTCTTATTTTATAATTAATTTATATCTCTAGTTTACATGGTAAATTCTAACATAAATCTATTAAAATAAGAATACCTATTATTATATTTTGCTTTTTAATGATTTAATTTCACATACCTCTATTTTTCGCAATATAAAAAAACTAACACAATTGGACTTTTTAAATCGTGTTAGTTTCAATAACTCTTTTATTCTAATATTTACACCATTAATTTTTTATCATATTTAAAATATTATTTTTAATTTAAAACAATTTCTAAATATTCACTTAAATCATTAATTGAAATTAACGGATATGCTCCGTCTATAACAATATACTGAATCTCACATGACTGAAGTCACATGGTTCTTACTTCATTAGGCTTCGCCTATACTCTCAATGCATTAATAATTGTTTGTATTTCTAAACATTATTCATTGCATTTACAACATATAGGAACTCATCTAAATACGGCAAGACTTTTACTACCAAGTATTCTCGTGAATACATTATCGATAGTTTAAGGCTCAATTCAAAACCTTTTTTCTTTTAAATTCCAAAACTGCTTATTAATTTATATTTGATTTTCTTTAAATCCTTCAATCTGTTTATTTCTTTGTCGTGTAATTGCTTGAAGTTTTCAAAGTCATTAAGCATTTTTTCTCTGTTTACAGTATTTAAGTTGTCCGGCTCTACATTTTTTATAATAAAGCTACTGTATAAATCTCTTTGTATTTTATATCCGTTAATTTCATTCCATCTTTGTGACAGGTCTTTTTTTATATACGTATCTTCTATATGATTATACTGGCTGGCTTTTACTTGTTTGGTATTTATTTGATTTAATTCTAATCCCCGATATTTTAGTTTTCTATCTAGAATATCTAAAAACATTGATGGGGCTTTGTTTGCAAGTGATTTGCCAAATCTTTTCTTTTTGTTAAACTTTCCTTTTTTATTTTTTGTTGTAGTCTTAGAACGTTTTTGAAGTGCCTTAAAGTTCATTTCTTCAACTAAAATTGTTTCACCTAGCATCATTACGTAATTAGCTAGAATTTCATGTGATTGTTTTCTAATATTTTTCTGTTTTCTTTTAATTTCTGATAGTTCATTTTGTGTCTTTATATATTTTTTTGATTTAGTCCATTCTAGCTTAATACCTCTTTTTATCATACCATCTTCGGTATAGTTTTTTTGATTGTTAGCTCGTCGCTGTCTGTCTAGTTTTCTAAGTAGAATTCTTTCTTCTTTATGCATATCATTTACTTCAGGAGAAAGTTCCAATAGTTTAACTGTGCTATCACTTGCAATAGCAATTGTTTGTGTACCAATATCTAGTCCGACAGTTCCAGTATTTCTTTGTTGATATGCTTCTTCATTTGTTTTAGATGGCGGTGTTCCTTCAAGCACTAACTGGACGTAATATTTGTATTTGCCTCTAATAAGCTTTCTAATTATTCTTGAATATTTTACCCTGTCTTGAATTGCAGCCTCAGCATATTGATCGTTTTTCTTTATAATTATCGGAAGTTTAACTTTGTTCCAGACAATATTTCCTATGCCGTCGTATTTGATTCCTGATTTATTCCATTTACCTTCTAAAGAATTAAATTTGTTGTATTTTTTAAAATATACTTTTTGGGCATCTCCTTTTAGCAGCTTATCTACAGCCTTCCAAACTCTTGAAGCTATTGCCTGTGCGGTTTTATTGTCAATATTCTTCTTAAACGGCTTATATAACGGTGTCGTATAGTTTATTAAGGCATATTCTGTTAATCCAAATTCTTTATATAATAGATTTAATTCTTTGTAGTAGTTGTTTTTTTTAGTTTTCATTATTTTTAATTTTGACTTATCTTTGGAATTTTTAATTTTTATATTTATTTCGATTATAGAACTTTTAAGCTTTCTATAACGCTTGCTGTTCGTTGGTTTTTAGTTGTAAATTCAGTACATATGAAGAAGTTTTGGTTCTATTTTTGCGCTTCTTTTTATTTTTATAATTTCTCACAAAACTCACCTCATTTCATTTACGTATGAAGGATTCCACAAGTGCCCTCCCCATAACTGCTTTCTTAAATCGTCTCCGTATTCTTTCATAAGTAATCTAGCACTAACCCCTTTTAATCCTTTAAGCATATCTGGAATATAATGCTGCGGTTTACATTCTATTAGTAAATGGATGTGGTCTAAGTCTGCTTCCATTTCTTCTATAATAAAATCGTTGTCATCTGCAATTTTATATAGTAATTTTTT
>JAYEHA010000022.1:0-6538 GCA_034659335.1 Bacillota bacterium | reverse complement strand
AATATCTAAATATTTTAAACCAAATGAAAATAAAAAGGATATTGAAAAGGTTATAGATAAAGCACTTGAAATGTATTTTACTAGAATAAAAGAAAGTGAAATTATTGCGGAGGATGATGAAGGTGACGAGGAAATAGGGTGAGTAGATTAAACGAAGTAAAAGATATTTATGATTATATTCTTGTTGAAATTATCAAAGATAAAGAGTCGTGGAAAGACTTCTTGTCTTTTCACTCAAAAGTATATAAACATAGTTTTAATAATGCAGTTTTAATTTATGCTCAAAAACCTGATGCTACTTTAGTAACTGATATGGAGATGTGGAATAAAAGAATTGGTAGATGGATAAATAAAGGTGCTAAAAGTATTGCGGTATTTGATACTTCACAGTCAAGTCTTAAATTGAATTATTTATTTGATATAAAAGATACTAATGGAGCTATTAACACAGTACCAAAAGTTTGGAAATTAAATGAAAAACTAGAAGAGTCACTTTTAGAGAGTGTTAAAGCAGAAAATTTGAGTGAGTTAATAAAAATTAAAACTAAGCAACATGTTTACCAAAATCAAAGTGAAATATTTAAAGACTTTGAGCGTGATTTGGTAAATACTAAATTTGAGAATATGCCACATGAAGGTGTTGAGAAATGTTTTAATCAAATGGTTACTGATAGCGTAGAATACATGATAGCAAAAAGATGCGAAATATCAGAACCTGAATTAACTAATAATAATGCTTTTAGTGTTGTTACACATTTTAATAGCAAATCTTTGGTACTTAGACTTGGGAATGTAGTTAGTAGTATTTCAGAAGTCATACTTAGGGATATTGAAAAGGAAATTAAAAAAATAATAATTATGCAAAGGAGCGTGAAAAATAATGAAAGCAGTAGATCTGAACTACAAAGAAATGAACGGGATATTTTATCCGAATCTACAAATTTCAAGGAACAAGGAAGCCGATCAGAAATCATTAGGGAAATACGGACAGATGGCAATGAATTATCTGAAGAAAGAACATCTAAGCAGATACAGCCTACTACTATCGGAGGGAATGTTGATGGAAGCCATGCACAAAGTGAATCAGGAAGCATGGGAGCGAATGGAACTATTACAGGAGCAGATGTTGAAACTAGATCCAGTAATAAATCCAAGCGACACTTACCAGAGTTACAGGCACAGAGAAATGATAAGAACGAGAGCAGAGGAAATAATTCTACACGAGATAGTTTACAAAATAAGATAAATCAAAATGATGAACTGCCAAATGGTGGTTCTTTTTCTTTTATAGAAAACAATAAAAATACTAATTCAATAACTGATGATGAAATTATTAAAAAAGTATTACTTGATGGAAGTGGATTTGAAAATGGAAAAGAACGAATAGCTAATTATTTTTTAGAAGAACATAATTCTAAAGAAAAAGCAGAATTTTTAAAAAAAGAATATGGAATCGGTGGAAGTTCAATCAGATTTAAAAATAATTCTACAGGTTTTACAAAACATGACAGTAAAGGCATTGAAATTGATATTTATGAAGATGAAAGAAATATTAAACTATCATGGTCTAAAGTAGCAAATAAAATTAACGATTTAATTAAATCAAAAGAATATTTCGAAAGTAATTTTAATGGAGAAATTCCAGAAACTATAGAAAACGAGCAAATGAGTTTGTTTGATAATAATATAAAAAAAAGTTACTTGTTAAAAGACAGAGTTGAGGCAATTAAGTATTTCTTTAATTATTGGTATCCAGATTCAATAAAAGAACTAGAAATTAAACCTGAAGAAAATTTAGTTGAAGTTCAATTTAAAGATGGATATTTAGAAGATTGGAGACCTGTTCTAGGTTTGGAAGAGAATTTATTATTAAATGAATCTGTGTATTTAACTTTTAACGAAGAATTAAAAAATATAGACAAAGATATAATCGCAGAGAAAAATATGAGAATGAAGTTTATTCCAATTGAATTAAATGAAGAAAAAAATAATAAAGAAATCAGCATTAAAACTATAGAAAATGAAACTTACGAAAAACTTAATAAAATTATTCCAGGAATTATTGAAGGTAGATATAACTACATTAAAATGAAATCAAAAGGATTTTTGGATTTAACAGCAGAAAGAATTTATGATGGTCGTGTTTCAATTATGCATTATTATATTCAAAATGGCGATTTGATGCGAGATCCAGATGTTGAAATAATTATTGATGATGAAAATAAATCAATTAAGCCAGTTACATTTAGACAGGATAATATGGGCGTTTTTCAAGATATAGAAACTGCAAAAAATAAAGAAAAATTAGGTAAAGAATTAAGTGAATTTTTAAACATGTGGCTAAGTAATATTGAAAATCAAAATTATAAACCTGTATTAGCTCATCTTAGAGAATATGGTGACGAAGTAGTTGAATTTGATGAAGCTGGAAAAGAAATCATTTATGATGAAAAACTCTTTGCTCTTATGGAAAAAGAGCATGAAATTAAAGAACCATTTAATAGTGAGTTAGATATTAAAGAAATATCAATAAAGGATACTGAAAGTGATTTATCTTATTATATTATTGAAGATCTAAGTACTTGGAGTAGTAATACGCCAATTAAAAGTAAATTAGAAAGATTTGATAGTTTAGAAGATGCTTTAAATAAATTCATTGAATATAGAAATAATAATTATGACTATACAGATGGGAAAGCTAAATTAACTGTGGGAACCTCTTTGGAGGAAGGCGAAATTGATATTGTTCACGTTATAAATAATGAAAATTATTTAGTAAGTGATTTTATAGGAATAGCAAAGTTTGTAGAGAATGAAGAATTTTTAAATGATTTATCTAAACTAGAAGCTAGTATTGGATTTAATAAAATCAGAATTTATAAAGATGAAAATGGTGAATCAATAAAAAATGGAATCACAGTTAATTATAAAGATTGGAATAATATATATTTTGATTGTAACAAAGAAATTTCAGCGATTACTAAAATCAACTATCATTACTCATTAGAAGATGAAATTGGTGTTGGAGGTTTAAAGACAAAGTTTAAAGCGAATATTGAAGCTATTAAAAAACTAAAAGATTTAGAAGAAGAAAATAGACTTGCAACAACTGATGAACAAAGAATACTTGCAAAATATGTAGGTTGGGGCGGTATAGCACAAGCCTTTGATATAAATGCAAGTGGTTGGAATAATGAGTATTCAGAGTTGAAGGGATTATTAAGTGCAGAAGAATATGAAAGTGCTTTAAAATCAACACCTAATGCTCACTATACATCACCAGTGGTTATTAATGGGATATATAAAGCTCTTGAAAAGTTTGGTTTTGATGGTGGCAATATTTTAGAACCATCAATGGGAATTGGTAACTTCTTTTCACATTTACCTATTAACATGAATAAATCAGAACTTTTTGGAGTAGAACTAGATGATCTATCTGGACGTATTTCAAAACAACTTTATCAGAATGCTAATATCGGTATAAAAGGTTATGAAGAAGTTGAGTTCAAGGATAACTTTTTTGATGTGGCAATAGGTAATGTGCCATTTGGAAATTATAAAGTATATGATCGGTTATATGATAAACATAATTTTAAGATACATGATTATTTCATAGCAAAAACCATCGATAAAGTCAGACCAGGTGGTATCATTGCTTTTGTAACAAGCAAAGGTACGCTTGATAAAAAAGATCAATCAGTTAGAAAGTATATCTGTGAAAGAGCTGATTTAATTGGAGCAATCAGGCTTCCAAATACAGCATTTAAAGATAATGCTAATACTGATGTTACTGCAGATATATTATTTCTTAAAAAGAGAGAAAGAATATCAGTAAAGAATCCTAATTGGTTACGTATATCACAAACAAAAGATGGTGTACCTATTAATGAATACTTTTTAGATAATCCAAATATGATTTTAGGAAATATGGAATTTGATAATCGAATGTTTGGTGAAGGTAGTAATTACACAACTTGTATTAATACTGATGAAAATTTTAATTTAGAAGATTCACTTGAAATTGCAGTATTAAATCTTAATGGAACTATTGGTGACTATAGAAAAGATGATTTAGAAGAAAATAATCTTATTTCTGCAGATTCAAAGTATAGAAATTATTCTTATGCATTTGTTGATAATGAACTCTATTACAGAGAAAATTCATATATGAGAAAGATGGACGTAAAGGGGAAGGTTTTAGAAAGAATTAAAGGCTTAATGGATATTCGTGATATTACAAGAAATATTATAAATCTTCAAGTAAGCGGATGCACAAAAGAAGAATTAGAATATAGTCAGAGTTTGCTTAATACTCGTTATGATGAATTTGTAAAAGAAAATGGATATATTACATCTAGAGCAAATAACTTGGCATTTAGAGATGATAACGACTATCCACTTTTATCTTCTCTTGAAAGTGTAGATGAAAATAAAAATGTTATTAAAGCAGATATGTTTACAAAACAAACCATTAAACCTAGAGAACAAATTACAGAAGTTGATACTGCAAGAGAAGCATTAACGGTGTCGTTAAATGAAAAAGGTATTGTTGATTTAAAGTATATGTCAGAGATTTATGATGCATCACCTGAAAATATTATTTTACAGTTAAAGGGAGAAATTTTTCTTAATCCAGAGAAGTATGATGAAAATAATAATTTAATAGGTTATGAAACAGCAGATGAATATTTATCAGGTAGTGTTAGACAGAAGTTAAAGTTTGCAAAAGTATTTGCAAAGTTAAATCCAGAGATATTTGGAATCAATGTTACTACTCTTGAAAAAGTTCAACCAAAAGATTTAGAAGCAAGTGAGATTGAAGTTAGACTTGGTACTACTTGGATTGATACGGAAGATTATGAAGAATTTATTTATGAAACATTAAAAACACCAACCTATTATCAAAATACAGGTAGTGCAAGAGAAGTATGTGTTCACTATAATAGTTATAATGCAACTTGGTCTATTGAAAATAAAACACTTGATGGTTATTCTATATCAGCAAAAGAAACATATGGGACAAGCAGAAAAAGTGCATATCATATAGTTGAAGACAGCTTGAATTTAAGAAGTAGTAATGTAAAAGATAGAGTAGAAGATGGAGATAAAGTAAGATATGTTATTAATAAAAAAGAAACAATGCTTGTAAGAGAAAAGCAAAGTCTTTTGAAACAAGAATTTAAAGAATGGATATTTAAAGATCCAGAAAGACGTAAAAAATATGTAGATTATTATAATGAGAATTTCAATAATATTAGGTTAAGAGAATATGATGGAAGTCATTTAATATTTCCAGGCATGAACCCGGATATTAAACTTAGAAAACATCAAGTTAATGCAATTGCAAGAGTTATTTATGGTGGCAGCACTTTGCTAAATCATGCAGTAGGTGCTGGGAAGACATTTGAAATGGTTGCAAGTTCAATGGAGCAAAAAAGAATTGGTCTAATAAAAAAAGCAATGTTCGTTGTTCCTAATCATATAACTCAGGATATTGGCAGTGAATTTTTAAGGCTATATCCTTCTGCAAATATTCTAGTGACATCTAAAAAAGATTTTCAAAAATCTAATAGACAGAAATTTGTAAGTAGAATTGCAACGGGTAATTATGATGCGGTTATTATTGGTCATTCGCAGTTTGAAAAGATACCAGTATCAAAAGAGCGACAAGAAGAAATGATAAAAAGACAGATCAACGACATTTCACATTCTATTGAGGAAGTTAGAAAAGAAAATGGTCAAAACTTTAGTATAAAACAGATGGAAAAGTTAAAATTATCTTTAAATGCTGAACTCAAAAGACTTTATGATAGTCCTAAAGATGATGTTATCAACTTTGAGGAACTTGGAATAGATTCGTTATACGTAGATGAAGCTCATTATTTTAAAAACTGTGCAGTGTTTTCTAAGATAAGAAATGTAGCAGGAATATCTAATACAAGAGCAAAAAAAGCATCGGATATGTTAATGAAAACTCAGTATATACAAGAAATTAATAAAGGCCGTGGCGTTGTATTTGCGACAGGAACACCAATTTCAAATAGTATTACAGAAATGTATGTGATGCAGAGATATCTTCAAAATAAGGAACTTATACAGAGAGGTATTCACCATTTTGATGCATGGGCAGCTCAGTTTGGAGAAGTAGTATCAAGTTTGGAACTTGCTCCTGAAGGAACGGGTTACAGATATAAAAGTAGATTTTCTAAGTTTACTAATCTTCCTGAACTAATGACCATATTTAAAAGTATGGCAGATATACAGACTGCCGATATGCTTGATCTTCCTGTTCCTAAAATTAAAGATGAAAAGCATAAGCTTATTTCATCAGAGTCTAGCGGTTTTGTAAAAGAAGTCATGGAAGAGTTTGCTGATAGAGCAAGTGATATTAGAAATGGAAGTATTGATCCGTGTGTTGACAATATGCTAAAAATAACTAACGAAGCGAGACTTTTAGGACTTGATCCAAGACTTTTATATAAAGAAGCACCTAATGAATCAGATAGCAAGGTTAATCAATGTATTGATAGGGTTTATA